>DATBMP010000208.1:0-14761 GCA_036554845.1 Pyrinomonadaceae bacterium | reverse complement strand
CGATGATCAAAGCTCGGGTTCGCAGCAGGTCACCGGCAACCTCACGAATGAGATCGTAGCCTTTCTGAGCCACCAATCTCGAGAGAATTGAAATGATTGGTCGATTCACATCCTGTAGCAGGCCAAATCGTCGCAGTAGATCCTTCTTGCACTCCAGTTTTCCCGAGAGATCATCATTTGAAAAGTTCGCTGCAAGATGCGGATCCGTTTCAGGATTCCAGACTTCATAGTCAACACCATTAGTTATCCCGACCAGTCGATCTCGTCGCGCGCGTAGTAACCAGTCCAGACCGTTGCCTTGTTCAGGCGTCTGAATTTCCACCGCATAACGACGACTTACCGTAGATAACCAGTCAGCGGCGATGAGTCCTGCCTTAAGAGACGACGCCATGCTTCGCAGCATGAAGTCGTCTCGATCCGGTTGCTCTCCAAATCCCAACCACCAAAGATCGCCGGGGTCTAAAAGACCCTGGTAGGCAAGGTTGTGGATTGTGAAGACGGTCCGGGTGTTCCTAAAAAACTCGTCGTATCTCCGCAGCCGACGGACTTCGACCATCGCAAAGCCGCATGGCCAGTCAGATCCATGGAGAACATCAGGAGCCCAGTCGAGGTGTTTGAAGAGGGCCAGTGCAGCACGACAGAAGAAGGCAAATCGTTCGTGGTCATCACCATGACCATAGATCGAGCCGCGTGCGAAATATTTCGGCGCCTCAATGAGATAAGCCGGCGCGCCACAGGCATCGCTCTTCCAGACACGAAAACGCGTGGCTTCACCGCGCCATTCGACTGTTACGTCATCGATCGGATCGGGTTCAACGAGCGTGCGATCAATCTGATCGTAAAGCGGTAAAACAACCGCCGCATCAATCTCCCGTTGCACAAGTGCCTTGGGTAGGGCGCCTGCCACGTCGGCAAGTCCGCCAGTCTTGGCAAAAGGAACTACTTCCGGCGAAAGGATGGCGACACGCATTAAACGATGACAGAGATGATCAAGATTGGGTTTGAGCGTAAAGGAAAAGGGAGAAACCCGTAGCCTGGAAGCAGACTAGCTGGTTTCTCCCCATGATCGTTCCGGGAGGCCTAGCTTTGCATCGAAGCGAGAAACTCGGCGTTTGATTTAGTCTTCTCTAAACGCTCGAGTACTACTTCCATCTGCTCAACCGGCGAAAGTGGATTTAGCACTCGTCGCATCACCCAGATCCGGTTGAGATCTTCCTTGCTAATCAACAGCTCTTCCTTGCGTGTTCCGGAGCGTTGCAGATCGATAGCTGGGAACAGACGCTTGTCAGACAGGCGACGATCGAGATGAATTTCGCTGTTACCGGTTCCTTTGAACTCTTCGAAGATCACGTCATCCATTCGCGAACCCGTGTCGATAAGTGCGGTTGCGATAATCGTAAGCGAACCGCCTTCCTCGATGTTGCGCGCGGCGCCAAAGAACCGCTTCGGTCGCTGCAAGGCGTTCGAGTCAATACCGCCCGAGAGGATCTTGCCGCTGGGCGGAACGACTGCGTTGTGAGCGCGAGCAAGTCGTGTGATCGAGTCAAGCAGAATCACCACGTCGCGCTTGTGCTCAACAAGGCGCTTTGCTTTTTCGATGACCATGTCTGCAACTTGCACGTGCCGTGTCGGCGGTTCATCGAACGTTGATGAAATAACTTCGCCATTGACCGACCGCTGCATATCCGTGACTTCTTCCGGTCGCTCGTCGATCAGCAATACGATCAGGGTTACTTCTGGATGATTTTGAGTTACCGAGTTGGCAATAGTTTGCAGCAACATCGTCTTTCCCGTTCTCGGCGGAGCAACGATGAGTGCGCGCTGTCCTTTGCCCAACGGTGTTACCAGATCAATCACGCGCGCCGAAAGATTCTCGGGAGTTACCTCCATGCGCAGCTGTTCGTCTGGATAGAGCGGTGTAAGGTTGTCGAAGAATACTTTTTCGCGAGCCTGGTCTGGCGATTCAAAGTTGATTGCCTCAACCTTGATCAATGCGAAGTAACGTTCACCTTCCTTAGGTGGACGGATCTGACCACTGACCGTGTCGCCGGTTCGCAAGTCAAACTTGCGAATCTGTGAAGGTGAGACATAAATGTCATCCGGACCGGGTAGGTAGTTGTATTCAGGCGCGCGCAGGAAGCCGAAGCCATCCGGCAAAGTTTCCAGTACGCCTTCTGAGAAGATCAGTCCGCTCTTTTCAGTCTGTGCCGCAAGCACTTTGAAGATCAACTCTTGCTTGCGCATGCCTGTGGCGCCTGGCACATCCATGCCCTTTGCGATGGAGGTCAGTTTGGAGATCGACATCTCCTTCAGATCGGCAAGATTCAGAAAGCCTTCATCTCGGTGCTCACGACCGTCACGGCCCTCTTTCTCCGGCACTTCTGCGGTAGCTACGGAAGCTCCGCCATCTTCGCCGTTGCCGTCGCCTGTGTTCGCGCTTGATGCGCGTGAACGTGTTCTCTGTGACATATCAGTTCGTCTCTTATTAAATTTTCATGGCCGTCTCAAAACTCAAGCTCGACGGCGATTTCGCTTTTTAACTCTTTGAAGTTGAGAAATGGGTTGGTTATTGCGGCAAACCGGGAACGCGTGCGGGCGCCAAAAATGTGCCGCTCATTTGCGAGGCTAAAGCCTTCCTCCCCGAACGTTCGTGAAACGGTACCTCGAATTGAGTGGGGTTTGTGTCAGCATCGCTATGATGCCGAGACCTCCACTGCGCGTGGCCTCAATTGAACTAAGATTAATCAAGGGGGCTGATGAGAACGCTGAATTGCTGGTCGACGGATTTGGGTTTTGATATATGAGCAAAATACCTTAATTCCGAAAATCTGTCAGCGCGGTTTCGATCAACCGCCAGATTTCTTGCCGGCCGTGGCCACTCTTAGCAGAGTAAGCCACCACTCTATCTGGGCAGAACACGCTTTCGGCGCGTCCCATGCTCGCTCGCAACTCGTTGTTAGACAGCTTATCGGATTTCGTGGCAACTATTAATCGAGGCTTTTCGTTGTGCTTAAGCCACTCGTGAAGTTGCAAATCCAGTTTTGTGGGTTCGTGGCGCGAATCTACGATGTGAATTGATAGCACAAGCTGACTGCGGTTGGCAAGGTAGGTAGTTGCCATCTCTCCCCACGTTGATTTAAGCATTTTTGGCACTTTTGCGTAACCATATCCCGGAAGATCCACAAAGCGAAACTGCTCATTAATCAGAAAGAAGTTGAGCGATTGTGTACGTCCGGGGGTTGAAGAAGTGCGTGCCAGGCCCTTCACCGAGAGCAGGGAGTTGATCAAGCTTGATTTGCCCACATTTGACCGTCCGAGAAAAGCGATCTCCGGTTTTGAGTCTGCCGGCCAATCGGCCTCAGTGAAGGCGCTCTTGATGAACTCCGCGCTTGTTACCTTCATTAGTCAAGGACCGCAGGACAGGTTGGTGGCACGAGGGAGATCCAGAAGATCTTCCCCCGAACAAACCTGTTGCTTAAGCTTCTGCGGTCGCGGCCTTTGCGGCCCTCTGTTCGCGAAGCGACATGAACTGCTTGATTCTTTCACGCAGGTTCTCGAGCCGCTGGTCGATCTCTGGAATCCGAGTTACGACCCTTTCGAGGTTTTCGAGATACTGAGTCGAACCAAACATCATGCGCAGCTCGGGAAGAAACGGCGCCACCTTCGAGTAGACAAGTACGTGCTCTCCATTGGCGTCGTTGAACATCTGCTCGTCTATGGCTCCGTGATTCACGAACGAAGCTGCCATGTCCCAGTAAGAAACAACCATCCGGTAGTAGCCGCTCTTATCACTGATCATTACGTCGATGAAGTCCTGGACGGTTTGGGGGTTGAAAGTAAAAAACCACGCACGCGCCTCGCGCATCACGCCCTCACGCCTGAGGTCGTACAGTTTTAGGATCAGATTCGCGTCTTCTTGTTTGCTCATAGACTCTCCTGGGGATTCAAACTTCTGGTTAGCTGGCCGCATTGGCATGCGGTAATGGATAAGTCCCTATGGTTCCATGCGCCACAGGGTTCAGGTCGACCAAGGGTCCTGAGAGTAGTCAGAACCCTGTTCGGTTTTACGAGATACGAGATTAGCTGGTCTGAATGCCTTGAGTAGGTTGTTCGGTGGTCCAGATTGGCGGCGCCTCGGCGGATGTCGCCTCGGTCGGGCAAACATCTTCGAGAGCGAGGGCTAGCACCTCATCAATCGTTTCAACAAGGTTGACGTTAAGTGCGCTGCGTACCTCTTCGGGAACCTCAATAAGATCCTTCTCATTATCCTTTGGCAGAAGGATTGTATCGATACCAAACCGATGCGCCGCAAGCAGTTTCTCTTTAACGCCGCCGATTGGCAAAACCCGACCACGCAAAGTGATCTCACCTGTCATCGCTACGTTTCGTCGTACAGCGGCACGAGTTAACGCCGATGCCATAGCTGTGGCCATCGTGATGCCAGCTGACGGACCATCCTTGGGAATCGCGCCTTCAGGAATGTGAATGTGCAGATCGCGTTTGCGAATGAAATCCAGACTCATCCCCAATCGCTCAGCGCGTGCCTTTATACAGGTAAGCGCAGCCTGTGCCGACTCTTGCATCACGTCGCCCAGTTTACCTGTCAGCGTCACACCGCCTCGGCCTTTAACCAGGGTCGCCTCAATCTGAAGTACCTCGCCACCAATCTCCGTCCAGGCCAGCCCTGTTGCGAGACCAATTTCGCTCGAGGCAGCGACACCTTGTTGTCGGAACTTGATTGGTCCAAGCATCTCACGAACGCGGTCAGCATCGACGACATCCTTCGAGCCTTCAGGAAGATTCTCGCTGACAACCTTGCGTGCAAGCTTGCGACAACACGATCCAATCTCACGCTCGAGATTACGAACGCCGGCTTCCCTGGTGTAGTGACGAATGATCTCTAGAAGCCCCTCTTCCGCAAACTCGAACTGATCAGGCTTGAGACCATTACCTTCGGCTTGCTTGGGAACGAGGTGTCTCTTCGCGATCTCGAGTTTCTCTCGTTCGGTGTAACCAGAAAGCCGCAGGATCTCCAATCGATCCTGAAGTGCGGGCGGAATGGTGTGCAGCACGTTTGACGTGGCGATGAAGAAGACCTTTGACAGATCATATTCAACGTCGAGGTAGTGATCCTGGAAAGTGTGATTTTGTTCCGGATCTAAAACCTCGAGTAGGGCGGAACTCGGGTCACCACGAAAATCTGCCCCCAGTTTGTCCACTTCATCAAGCAGGATCACCGGATTAATCGTTCCGGCCTTCTTCATCATCTGAATAATCTGACCGGGAAGCGCACCTATGTACGTACGACGGTGGCCACGTATTTCAGCTTCGTCCCGAACACCGCCAAGTGACAAACGCACAAACTTGCGACCCGTCGCACGGGCAATAGATTTCCCGAGACTTGTTTTGCCGACGCCCGGCGGGCCAACGAAGCAGAGAATCGAGCCTCGCGGGTTTTTAACGAGCTGTCTAACCGCAAGGTATTCAAGGATGCGCTCTTTGATCTTTTCGAGACCGTAATGGTCGTCATTGAGAACTTCTTCCGCTTTGGTCAGGTCCTTGATCTCTTTCGACTTCTGTTTCCATGGCACACTGACTAGCCAATCAATATAAGTGCGCGAGACCGTCCCTTCGGCCGACATCGGAGGCATGGCTTCGAGACGGTGCAGTTCCTGCATCGCTTTCTCTCGAGCTTCGTCCGTCATGCCGGCTTCTTCAATCTTCTTTTTCAGGTCTTCGAGTTCAGCCTTCTCGTCTTTGCGACCAAGCTCTTTATGAATCGCCTTAATCTGTTCGTTTAGGTAGTACTCTTTCTGGGCCTTCTCCATCTGTCGCTTGACCCGCGTTTGAATCGTTCGATCAAGCTGTCGTTTCTCGATCTCCAGTTCGAGCAGTTCGATCAATCGTTGCAGGCGAGCTTGCGTTGAGAAGAGTTCGAGCAATCCTTGCTTGTCTTCGACGGAAGTTCGAAGTTGTGAAGCGAGCGCGTCAGCGAGATGCGATGGATCCTGATTGCGCATCGCGGTCTGTAACGCATCGGTCTGTGTATCGGGCGCGAGCCGTAGATGCTGTTCTATTAACTGACCAACTTTCTGAATAAGAGCGTCAAGCCTGGTTCCTTCTTCGTTCACTACGGGCGCACGGCGGACGAGCGCCATAAATGCACCGTCGGTGTTTTCAACTCTCACTGTGGTGGCGCGCTCTCGGCCTTCCACTACTACCTTGATCTGACCATTCTCCTGCTTCTGGGATTGAAGTATTCGACCCAAGGTTCCTACGCCATAGATCTGTTCCGGTGAAGGTTCATCGACGGTTGCATCATGCTGAGTAGCCAAAAAGATGGTGCGATCCTGAGCCAGAGCCTGTTCCAGCGCCCGCACAGACCCGGGGCGACCGATTTTGAAGGCGACCTTAGTAAAGGGGAATATGACGACATCGCGTATCGGTACCATTGGGTACCAGAGGACGTCTGCGGGAGCACGATCTGAATATTCTTCCATGGTTTTTACGAATGATTTGCTGCTGGTCGTTGCAAGAAGGGCGAGCCGCTGAATTGCCGTCTCGCCCTGTTAAAAGATGACTAATTGTAGTTCATTTCCGAGGGGCATGTCACTTTAGGGTCGGTAATAAGAACGAAAAGCGACCGACGTGACCCCTAGGCGGCCGCTCCGTCCACTCCGGTAAGCCCTTCTCCCGGAATGGCGCGTCGGCGTTCCACCATTTCGCTCGTAATGACGAATTCTTTGATCCGCTTCTGGGAAGGCAGGGTGTACATCGCGTCGAGCAGCAATTCCTCGAGGATCATCATCAAGCCGCGAGCTCCAACTTTCCGCTCTACCGCTTGTCGTGCAACGTACTTGAGAGCATCTTCAGTGAACTTCAACTTGACGTTATCAAAGTCGAACTTCTTCTGATACTGCTTCACTAACGCGTTCTTTGGTTCAGTTAGGATCTTTATCAGCGCACTTTCATCCAACTCATGGAGTACGCCACAAACTGGAAGTCGTCCTACAAACTCCGGTATCAAACCAAAACGAATCAGGTCTTCTGGTTGCACCGCTGCCAACGCTTCGGCATGACGATGCAGACCCGACTTGACCTGCGCATGGAAGCCAAGCGACTTGTTGCGTAGGCGTCGCTCGATAACCTTCTCGAGACCAACGAACGCACCACCGCAGATAAACAGAATGTTCGTAGTATCGACAGGGAAGAACTCCTGATGCGGATGTTTGCGTCCACCCTGTGGCGGAACATTCGCGACCGTACCTTCAAGGATCTTCAGCAGAGCCTGCTGCACGCCTTCACCCGAAACGTCACGAGTGATTGAAGGGTTCTCGTCTTTGCGGCAAATCTTATCGACTTCGTCGATGTAGATGATTCCTTGTTGCGCTCGTTCCACATCACCGTTGGCAGCTTGCAGGAGTTTAAGGATGATGTTCTCGACGTCTTCACCGACGTAGCCGGCCTCGGTCAATGTCGTTGCGTCAACTATGGTGAAGGGAACACTCAACATTCGCGCGAGCGTTTGGGCCAGCAATGTCTTTCCGGTCCCGGTAGGACCGATGAGAAGGATGTTCGCCTTCTGAATTTCCACATCAGAACGTCTTCGTCCGATCTCAATTCTCTTGTAGTGCTGGTAGACGGCGACGGCAAGGCGCTTCTTGGTTTCGTCCTGACCAATTACATACTCGTCGAGGAAGTTTTTGATCTCGCCTGGCTTGGGAAGTGGTGGCCGTGTAGCTACAGACTCTGCTTGTTGATCGTCGGTGATGATCTCATTACAAATGTCGATACACTCATTGCAGATATAGACCGTTGGTCCAGCAATGAGTTTCTTTACCTCATTCTGCGACTTACCGCAGAACGAGCAGCGCAATGTGTCATCAGTTCGTCTTACCATGCGTTTGCAGGAAGCTCCTTAGGGAATCAATTGAACCAGAGCTACTTCGGGACAACTACCGGCGTGGTCAGATCAGGGGTCGTGACCTGCTGATATAAGTGGCGAACACATTCATTGCAGATGAACGCGCTCTTTCCCAACATCTGTTTCGGAACCCCCGCTGTGCGTTGTGGAGTTCCGGCCATTATGTTCGCAACTTGGTCTTTCGATCGACCGCAGAACGAGCAGCGAAATGCATGGGCTTTCATCTTCGCAATCATCGCGGCGTCTCCGGGCACTGCGCATCACTCGCGGTGCGCAATCACCTCATCTATTAAACCATATTCCTTTGCCTGCATGGCAGACATAATTTTGTCCCGTTCGACGTCGCGTTCGACGGTGTCGTAGGACTGTCCGGTGTGTTTTGCCAGGATTTGGGAGGTGAGTTCACGCATGCGAAGAATTTCTTCAGCCTGGATGCGGATATCTGTTGCCTGGCCCTGGGAGCCACCAGATGGTTGGTGAATCAGAATACGCGAATTGGGCAGCGCAAACCTTTTGCCTTTGGCGCCAGCGGAAAGTAGCAGTGCTCCCATAGAGGCACATTGCCCCACGCAGATCGTGGTCACGTCGGGACGAATGAACTGCATCGTGTCGTACACCGCCATGCCTGCCGTTATCGAACCGCCCGGCGAATTGATGTAGAGGTTGATGTCCTTCTCTGGATCTTCTGCTTCGAGGAACAGAAGTTGGGCCACAATGAGGTTGGCGATTTGATCATCGATGGGAGTGCCGAGGAAGATAATGTTGTCTTTCAGTAGTCGTGAATAGATGTCAAACGCTCGCTCGCCGCGCGACGTTTGCTCGACGACCATGGGGACTAATGCCATAAGTACCAAGCCTCTTCGTCAAGGATTAAAGAGTGATTACGATGCGGACGACTTTGCTTCATCCTTCTTCGTTTCACCTTCATCATTATCCGGATTTTCCTCGCGCCACTCAGTGTTTGTTACGCGAGCATTTTCAAGTAGCAGATCAACTGCTTTACGGTTACGTAACCTGTTCGCGATGCTACGTTCGCCCCCATCCTTTGTCAAGATAGCACGCACTTGCTCTTTCGGTTGTCGTGATGCTATTGCTATCGCATCGATCTCTTCTTCGATCTCTTCATTGCTCACTTCAATTTTTTCTTCTTCAGCAATGCGATCCAGTAGCAGTGAACCTCGCACATCTTCTTCTGCTTGCGCTTTCAACTCTTCGCGCGCACCCTCCCAGTTCAGCTCCTGGCTGCGCGGATCGATACCACGACCAATCATATCGCGCACGACACTCTCCATCCGGTAGTTGGCCTGATGAACAACAAGGCTTTCCGGTACTTCGAACTTGTGTTCTGCAAGTAGTGCCTTCATCAATTCACTACGAACCCGATGATCGGCTTCGGTTGCTGCGCGACTTTCGAGATCTTCTCGAACCTTCGTACGCAATGTTTCAATTGAACCGAACTCTTCACCGAGACTGCTGGCCCATTCATCGTCAAGCTCGGGAAGTTCTTTGACACGAACAGCGGTAACGGTTGCGATGTAATCCACTTTCTTACCGGCGAGTCCTTTAGACGAGAAGTCTTCCGGATAATCTACTCTGAAAGATCGTTGTTCGTCCGCTCTCGTGCCAATCAGGTTCTCGTTGAACTCTTTCTGCACGCCGGGACTACCAAGGACAACCTCAACCTCGGTGACGTTGATATCTTCCGCGTTTGGATCATCGACGAACTTGCCGTGGAAATCGACGGTCAAGGTGTCGCCCAACTCAGCCGCTCGATCTTCAACTGGTTGGAGCGATGCTGACGCCTCTCGCAGTCCGTTGATCATCCGATCGATGTCTTCGTCGGTGACGGGTCTCACCCGGCGTTCGGCTTCCAGTCCTTTATATTTACCGAGATCAAACTTAGGAAGAGTTTCGAGGTGAACGTGGACATTTAGTGGTGTTGTACCAAAAAGTGTTTCGCCTTCACTTTCATCGAGGTGCACATCGGGTTCCCCAATCGCTGCCAACTCGTGCTTTTGAATTGCATCATTGACAGCTTCAGGAAGCAGTTCGCGCAGAACGTCACCACGAATTTCATTCTTGAAGCGAACGCGAACGACGGAACGAGGCGCGTGTCCTTTTCTAAAGCCTGGCACGTTAACCTGCTTCGCATAAGTATCACTCACGCGATCATAGGTTTCCCGAACCACTTCCGGTTCGATTTCGATCTTGATCTCCTTGCGCGTTGGGGAGACGTCAACCAATTCTGTCTTCATCAAAGATAAAGCCCGTTCGAGAAAGCGAACGGGGGTGTCCTTCCTGATTTAAATAGTGTCAGTTGTAGTTAGGGCTTGGGGCTTAGGTCTTTGGATACTCAGGTTTCGTGGGTTGAATCCAACCGAAACCTCCAAAGACCAAAGTCCGAAGACCTCTTCATGGTGCGAAAGGGGGGACTCGAACCCCCACACCTTTCGGTACCAGATCCTAAGTCTGGCGCGTCTGCCAATTCCGCCACTTTCGCTCGGTCAACAAAAATCTGTGGTTGGCAATCAAAAAGGATAGCACGGGAGAAACTCGTTCGATAATCGGAGAAAAAGTATCAAGCAACTCGATAGGTAACCTTTGTCTGGCCCAGAAAGTCCTTGCTCGTCTCCTTCTTCACCAGACCTGATTGCTCCAGCTCGAAATAAGCTCGCTGAATCTCGCCCTTATCTACCGCTAGCTTTTGGGCAAGGGCGGCGGGAGATGGAAGACTGTCGCCACCAGGCAATCCGCTGGACTTAATCAGATTCTCAATCTGTTCGCGCACCTGGGCATAAATTGGTCCGTGCGTAGGATCTTTCAATTCAATGTTCATAATCGCTAACAACTACGTTTTCAGATTAAAGCGATCAAAGTGTGCGAGTCACCTTCGACAACGATCGGGGAGCGTCAGGATCCAAACCCTTTGCCTCGGCAAGGAGTGCGGCAAAGAGTTGGCCCGGTACGATGTAAGGAATCGGCGCAAGAAACTCGTCGATCCTGTCTGGCATCATGATCGATCGCGTTGTTGCGGTCGCAACCTCCTGGTCGGCAGTTATCGACAACATCTCTGCATGCAGCTCGCGCAAATTCGAAATCAAACTCTTTACTCCGGGCAACATTACGCCGGGAGGCGCAAACAGGATAACCGGAAAATGCCGCTCAATCATTGCCAGCGGCCCGTGCAGAAAATCCGCAGACGAAAAACGTTCAGCAACAACGTAACAAGTCTCCATCAACTTCAGTGCAAGTTCGTATGCATTCGCGTATGCAAGTCCGCGTCCCACCACGACACAGTTTTCCATGAAGACATAACGCTCGACGAGCTCTTTAATCGTCGCTTTCTGTTCAAGCGCTGCTGTGACGTATTCGGGGATCTCTTCGTAACGCAACTGCTTCGAGCCGTCGGCAGCGAGGTGCCTGGCAAGCATGTAGAACAGCATCATCTGTCCGGTGAAGGTTTTCGTAGCGGCTACCGAGCGCTCGCGACCTCCGTGCGTTAAGAGAGTCTCATCTACCAACCCGGTCATGGTTGACCCAGCTTCGTTTGTGATGCCGACTGTGTACGCACCCGCCGCGCGCGCATTTTCCAGGACGCGATTAATGTCTTCGCCTTCACCTGATTGAGATACGCCGACAACGAGCGCGTGTTTGAGATTTAGTCGCGCGTCATAAATCGTGTGAACCGATGGTGCCGAGAGAGAGACGGGAATTCCGGTTGTGATTTCAAGCAGGTAGCGTCCAAACAGTGAGGCGTTGTCTGAGCTTCCTCGAGCAACAAGGACAATCAGATCAATGTCGCGCTGCTTAAGAAACGATCCCAGTCGGTTTATCTTCGCCCACTCGAGCTCAATGGTTTTGGAAAGAGCTTCTGGTTGCTGGGCAATTTCCTGAAGCATCAATGACAAGAAGAAGTCCTCCGAAACATGTGTTTAGTGATCAAGCTTTATTAGATTAGTACAGATTGAAGCCTGGGCTTGCTTACGTGTCACAAACTTAAACGGTGACTCTGAACGCGACGCTAGACACCTGTTTGTAATCAAGTGAGATTTCAGTTAAATACTCCCGATCTTCCAGGAAAAAGTACACCATCATAGTAGCGGCCCAACTCTCCATCTATGTCAAACACTCTAGCACGAAGGAGCTTTCTCCGTCTGTTCTGCCTTGCGTTGACTTTACTAGCCTCGTTCACTACCGGTTGGTCGCAACAGTCCTCAGCCAACACTAATCTCAAACTTATCCCGCTGCCTGTTCAAGTCAATCTCAAGCAGGGATTATTTCGACTCCAACGCAACACTCGGATCTCACTTGCCGATTCCAAATCAATTGACGACCGCCTCGCTGCTGAAGATTTAATCAACGACTTGAAAGAGAGTGCCGAAGTTTCACTGCGTTTGACTAGTGGTCGTTCTTCAAGATCCATCCTGATCGGGAAACTCGATAACCGAACGATTCAAGAGGCGCTGAAGAAGCGGCGCTTCGAGTTGTCAAAGACGCTTAACGATGAAGGTTATGTATTGCTGGTAGACGAAAGTGGAGTGGTCGTTGCGGGCGCTACCGAAGCTGGCACGTTTTACGGGCTGCAGACCCTTAAACAGATGGTCCGTGGTGAAGGCTCTGACGCATTCATTCCGGCGGCTGAGATTGTCGATTGGCCAGCAATGCGCTGGCGTGGTGTCTCGGATGACATCAGTCGTGGTCCAGTGCCGACCGTTGACTACATCAAACGCCAGTTGCGGACGTTCGCTGCCTTTAAAATCAACATGCACTCCTTCTATATGGAACATACCTTTTCGAGTGCAACCCACCCTCTGATTGGACCACCCGGTGGTTCGTTAACTCCGACTGAGATTCGCGAGCTCGTTGCATATGCGCGGCGCTATCACATCGAATTGGTTCCGGAGCAGCAAACCTTCGGGCATCTACACAAGGCTTTGAAGTTTGAGAAGTACAACGAACTCGCGGAAGTTCCTTACGGCGATGTCTTGTCGCCACAACAGGAAGGTTCATACAAGCTAGTCGGCGATCTCTATAAGGAGCTGAATGAACTCTTCCCCGGGCAGTTCTTTCACATCGGAGCCGACGAGACGTTTGAACTTGGTGAAGGACAAAGTCGCGAAGCTGCACGGCAACGTGGCGTCGGAGCGATCTATTTCGAGCATCTGAATCGTGTTCGGGATTTGCTGAAACCTTACAACCGCCGGCTGATGTTCTGGGGCGACATCGCACTAAACCATCCTGAATTGATTGGCAGCATTCCGAAAGACTTGATCGTTATGAATTGGGACTACGGCGCCAAGGACGACTTTGGACCACGCATCAAACCTTTCAAAGACGCGGGACTGGAACAGTTCGTCTGTCCCGGAGTTCAGAACTGGAACCAGATATTTCCGAATATTGAATCGACGCGTAAGAACGTCACCAACTTTGTGCATGATGGACAAGCCGCGGGCGCGTTGGGAATGTTGAATACGAGTTGGGACGATGACGGCGAGACGCTATTCGAGATGACGTGGTACGGAATCGTTCTAGGAGCCGCGGCGTCGTGGCAAAGTGACCGGCTGGATGTTGAAAAGTTTGACGATGATTTCGATTGGGCATTCTTTCGCAATGATGGCGATCAATTCATCGAGGCGTTGCAGGCGATTGGTAGTGTAAACGGACAGTTGGGTATTGGTGGAAGCAACGAGTTATTCTGGCGGGAACCATTCACAGCAGGTTTTCAAAGCCAGGCGAGGACGCTGAAATCACAAACTAAACAGATGCGTTTGGCAGTTGAGCATGCGGACGAGTTGTTAATGCGCAATGAAACGCGTGCACGTCGAAACCGGTCCATGATCGCAGCCATGCGTCTCGCAGCTCAGAGGTTCGATCATCTGGGCCGGCGAATGCAGGTGATGGAGAAGTTGAGTCAGGATTACTGGGACGCCTATTTGAACCTGGGCGATCGTCGCAAAGTCGGCCGGCTGCGCAACTATTGGGGAAACATCTACAACAATCTTCGCGAGATGGCTGAAGAGTTATCGATCCTGCGTGAGGAGTATCGCCGGCAGTGGCTTGCAGAGAATCGCCCGTATTGGCTGGACAGCGTGCTCGCGCGTTACGACCACGCAATTAATAACTGGCTTCAGCGCAGCCGGGCGCTACACGACGCGATTCGGAATTACAATTCCACTTCGATTCTCCCTGATCCCGAAACATTTGGTTTGGGATCTCGACCACAACCCGCTCCAACTCCCGGCAGATGAAAAATAGCTTGCGTGACAATCTCAACCGTGGCCCAGCATTCAAAGACAGACTCGTCTCACTAGACGTCTTCCGCGGGATCACGATCGCTGGCATGGTGCTGGTGAACAATCCCGGATCGTGGTCCACCATCTACTGGCCCCTCGCTCATGCTGAGTGGCACGGTTGGACTCCGACCGACCTCGTATTTCCTTTCTTTCTGTTCATTGTGGGAGTGGCGATTCCTCTGGCTTTCGGAAGGCGAGTTGAGCAGGGAGGAACGCAGCGCGATCTCTACCTAAAAGTCGTCAGACGCAGTTTGATCATTTTTGCTCTGGGACTGTTTCTCAATGGCTTTCCATATTTTCGTCTCGCCACTATTCGCATTCCGGGTGTGCTGCAACGGATAGCAATCTGTTACTTCATCGTGGCGCTGATCTTTATAAAGACCAGGGTCCGAACCCAGATAATCATCGCGATTGGTTTACTTGTTGCTTACTGGTTGGTAATGACGCAGGTAGCTGCGCCGGGTTTCGCGGCAGGAGATTTGAGCAAGGAAGGGAGTTTGGCATCGTGGCTGGATCGAGTAGTCCTGGGAAGTCATATCTGGTC
>DATBMP010000201.1:0-5491 GCA_036554845.1 Pyrinomonadaceae bacterium | reverse complement strand
ACGGCGATCAGCGTGAACAGCAGTGTAGGACCATTGAGCACGGTCAACCCGCTCCAGATCAGTGAACCTCCCAACAACACAAACGTAAACAGCAAAAGCATCTCTGCCGTCACCGCACCGTACTCGACGAAACAGTCGCACAATTCGACATCCAACGCTGCGATAGTCATCCCTGCGGCAAAAGCTGAAAGAAAACCGCTGCCATGGACCGCTTCCGCTGCGGCGAAAGCTGTGAAGGCGACCCCCAATGAGTAAAGTGACTCGTAGTCGCGTCGAATGCCGACACGTTTTCTCATTAAGTCGAGTGCGGCTACGGCAATCATTCCGATTAACACACCTGCACCTGGTCCAAGCAGGAACATATCGACCGCCAGCCGGCCGAAACTGACGCCACCGAGTCCATGGTTAAGGACAGCGATTCCTACGAGGACGACGGGCAGCAGCACTGCGTCGTTAAGTCCACTCTCCAGTTGAAGACCGTGCCGGGCGTCGGCAGGGATATCGCGGCGGCGTAACACGCCGCGTAAAAGCACTGGATCGGTTGAAGCTAAAGCCGCGCCGAGGATCGCAGCAGCCGCGAAGGGCAAGTTGAGTAACCACCAACCTGAGAGGGCGATGATTGCCGCGGTCAGCAGTGTTCCTGGGCCGAGTAGGCGCAACGCCAATGTACCGCGTCGTCGGACTTCCGAAATATTCAGGGCGACGGCATCCGTGAACAACACGAGAGTGAGACTGAGGATCGCGACGACGTGCAGTGGTGTTGATTGAAGGGACAAGTTTATGAGGCCGAGTCCGTATGGGCCAAGCGCGAGGCCGAGTCCGAGGAAGACTGCTACTTGAGGCAGACCGCTGCGATCGATGAGACCGGAGAGCAACGCCGAGACAATGATCACCAGACCGATAATCGCGAGCGCAGCAGCAATGAACTCCATGCTGATTGTTTTCGTGCCTGTATCAAGCTCGAGTAGCAGCAAACAATGCATACCGTTCGCTCCAAAGTTTTGCGCGTTGCGGTGGTCGGCACTTTCTTAACATTGATATGGCGACGAAACAAGGAGGGTTGATCAAAACCTGCCTACATCTGGTCCGTTGTCCGTTGTGTGGTTAGTCGCTCACTTAAGATTTCCTAAAGTCGGGAAATGTTAGAACGGCTGCCGCATCCCTTGCGGTAAGCCTCCGGCTTACCGAATGACGCATGAGTGACTAGGCTGCGGCTTAGTTGCGAACCTTTTGAGGCACAGCGTCCCACAACTTGGTCGGACTGCGGTAAGCCAAAGGCTTGCCCCAAGGAATGCGGCGAAGCCTCCTTAACGATTCTCGCCTTTTAAGCAAGGCCACTCACTAAGCAAAACAAAACCACCAACTGCCGTTGGTGGTTTTTAGCGGGCCCGGTCGAGTTTCCATCACCAGACCGGGCCCCCGTGTCGCCGCGCCAAAAGGCGAGGTAAGGGCCGCTAGCAGAGACAATTGATCGCTAAGCGGACGTGATCAAAACCAAGTCCTAACTCGGTTGCGAAACTACTAACGAGAACCGGAAGTTGAAGGTAGGTACCCGATTGAACGTCACCCCACCGTCATTCGAGAGGAACGACAACCCAAAAAGCGTGCCCGTGTTATTGAGACCTATCAACGGCGGTTGTCCACTCACACCTGGGAAGGGTGTCGTTGTTGGTATTCTCAGAACCAAAAACACATTTTGAATTGTACCGTTGTTGATCCCCTGGCGAATCGTCCTGCCTAGTCCTCGCGGATCCTTAAAGTAGAACGGAGCGAAATCACCGTCCTGTCCCAGGAAACCCGAAGATCTTGCCAGCGGCGTTGTCAGATTGATATTTGCCGACCCGTCGGGATTGATCACGCCAGTGGTCAGGAATGCGTCCGCGAACAATGCTGGTGTCGAGGCATCAACCACATTGGTATCGTAGAGACCTGCCTGAACCAGAATGTCACCCGAGGGATTGATCGCTGCGAGTTGCGCTGCCGGGAATGCCACGGCATAGGTTCTGCCGGCTGGCGAATTGATGAATCCTATCGCATTCCGCGGTCCAAAATTAGCGACGTTGAAAACATCATTCGTGACGATGTTGATGTTGTTGACGGTCAGGCTCGGAAATCCAACCACCAGCTTTGCATCGCCCGGACTTCGCTCAAGCGCCGCATCCCCGTGATTGAAAAACTCCTCAATGAAGTTCTGTTGTCCAAAGAAGCTGCCGATCTGCGTCGTAAAACTGATATTTGCAGCCGGCACTGGTTGACCATCAACGGCCTCAACGTTTACCCCGTAAAGTCCGATCGGAACGGGCAAAACGTAGTTACCGTTTACGATCGCCTGGTTCACATCGGGGACAAAGAACAGTCCGCCATTCGTGGGATTGAATGACAGATTCGTGGTTCCGCTGAAGGCGCTGACTCTGTTCTCTCTGTGCAGTGCATCAACCGCAAGAAGACTTCCGCCGGCGATCGGCTGATTCAATACGCCATGCGTCAGCCTTCCCTTTATCAAGCCGAACACAAACTTGAACGGGATGTCGCCAAACTGAATTCGCCCCGGACCCGACGACGCCGAACCTTCCTGATAGAAGAATGAGGCGAAAGCAATGTCGTCGATGTTTGGTGTTCGCTGCGCGAGCTCGGAGGCTGGATCACCGGTATCGATGAACGGAAACATCGTCGCGCCGTCTGCATCTTCCGCCGAATCCTGATTGTTCAGCACATGCGACAGACCAAACGAGTGTCCAATCTCATGTACCGCAACACACATCAGATCGACTGAGCGCGTAACGGTGTCGGCTTGCGCCGGATCAGTGGTGAAGCGAAATCCGTTGCTGGTCTTCGTATTGAACTGGACGTCGTTATCGAGAATGGTTCCAGCTTTGTACAGGCCCGGAGGAAATTCGATATCGCCGTCGCCATCAGCGTCGCCCGTTCGCGTTAGCGTGGCTGAAACATCCGAGTCTCCATCTCCATCGATGTCGTCTCCATCAACAAAAGTCGAGTCGGCGATGAGATTGACTGATGGAGAGGAAGCAATCGCGGAGAATCCGGCAGCTGTACGGAAAGTCAATTCGTTTACAAAATCGAACCCGCGCAATCCTGGATTCGCTGTTGTTCCCACGATCTCCAATTCGATGAAAGACGTGCGGATCGAGTTCCACTCTTCCAGCGACGCTGCGAATGCGGTCGTCGCATCCGCGACGGTAAGGAAAGGTGCGCCAAGGGGATTTGGAATCGGGTCGAGTGTATTGTTGACGCGATATTGAACCGGGATACTGCGCGAATCCCAACGAATACCGATCACGCGGGCCAGAATGTGGCCGGGAATAGGTGAAGGCGTACCAGCGGTGATGTCAAAACTCTCGAGCGCGCCGCCGGCCTTTGTGTTTACGGTGCCTAAAAATACCAGTGACAAGCTAACTAAAATGGATGCAATTCGTCTCATAGAAACCTCCTCACGACTTTCTTCTCCGGTCGTTGTGCGGAGCAGCCAGACTCTTCAAGTCTTTGGTTGGTGAGTTAACAAGTCGAAGCCGTCGCGTGCGAGCTAGTTTTTCTGCAGTTGATTCCTGACTCGAGATTTCAAAGTCTCGAGTGGAGTTACAGTCGCAGTGCCACGACGGAGGCCTGCCTTGCCTTGAAGTTTCACGTTAGTGAGGTCACGAGAGATTATCTCTCGCCCTTCCTCATCTTTAACTATTGAAAACTTGCCCTGGGAGAAACCCGCGATGGTATAGCTGCCGCCGCCAAACTCGTCGTCGCGCGTGAGAAAGAGGAATACATCTTCGCCGGGTGTGATTCGCGGCGCGCCGGGGTAAGTCATTGCCACGGGTATGCGCCGATTGGCATCCGCGCCCCCGGGAAGAACAACGGTGAGTTGAGAAGTCGCGTCTCCTTTCAGCGTTTCGCCGACCGCGATTGTTGCCAGCGTGACAAGATTGCGATCGATCCATACGCTACGTGTCTCGCGACAGTTACCTATTGCGATCAGATCCGACTGATTGACCATCTGTTCGATCGAAAGATCGATCGCGATGCTTGTTTCTGAAGGGTCAACGGTGTCGTTACTTTGTGCCGTAGTCTTCGTATCGCTGGCGAGCCGAACGGCAACCACGGCAGCGATGATGATCAAAGCATAGATTCCCAGACTCTTCTTTTTCATAGTGAGTTCCTTTCTTTTTTGCTTCGAGTAGGGTCCAAAAGAGGGCGGTTGAAGGTCGCGAACCTGACTGGCAAGGTTAGCCAGAGAAAACGATTCGACCGGGGCCGTGAAAACTTTTAAGGTAAAGAGAATTACTGAGTTGCAGTTGAGTACAACCGTAATGAGCTTTGGGGGACAGCTACGAGCAACTGCTAAACGAAACGCCGATGAATCAGTACAGCGGGGAGAACTTTTCTGTGAATTACCGCTGGGTCTAGCGAGGCGTTAGCGGTCATTCATTCGACTATTCAAGTTAAGTGTGGGGGGAAGTTAGACCTCTGATTTGAGAATGTCAAGATTTCGTTTTCACGAAATTTTGGAGTGCGGCGGCAAGCGCAGCGCGACGCCGCTTTGGATCGTAGTGGAGCTTCGAAGTTTAATTCGCAAATATAGATGATGTTGCAACATTAGATTTTTTTGCCCGGCCGACAAATCAAGAAATTTCTCAGGGCTGGGCAGAGCCACCGGCGGCGAAGCCGAATCGACCCGCGCAAATAATCGGCCGAAGTGACTTAACAGTGGCAAGCCCGTGGCATCAAGACTGGGAAATGGTGTTCTAAATTATCAAACGGTCCTCGCTATTACCTGATCAGGAGAACTAATCGTGACCACTCCCAACTTGCGAATAGAGCCGGCAAAGGAACAGGACGTTCCATTGATCCTCGAGTTCATTCGTGGTCTTGCAACGTTCGAAAAACATCTCGAATACGTCCAAGCCACTGAAGAACGTATTCGCGAAGCAGTCTTTGGGCCGGATCCCAAAGCAATGGTCTTAATCGCGTACCTCAACGATCTTCCGGCAGCATGCGCGGTGTATTACTACACGTTCTCGACGTTTGTCGGACTAAAAGGTTTGTATCTGGAGGACCTGTTTGTGAACCCGGAGCAACGCGGAAACGGAATTGGACGGGCCATGCTTATTGAGCTCGCGAGAATTGCAAAACGCGAGAGGTGTCATCGTATCGAATGGGCAGTATTGAACTGGAATGAGAGTGCGATTCAGTTTTATCGAAAACTCGGTGCTGTCAGGATTGATGATTGGGCGGTTTATCGGCTTTCTGACGAGTCACTGGAGTTGTTGGCGAAGGAGTAGAGCGGCTGCAATTTTACTTAGATGAACTCTCAAAAAATCACTTAGTGTTGGCTGTGCTCGATTGCGAGTGCTCGCGGGCCTTATGGAAAGCTTACGGTTGAGGCCCACCAATGTTTGAAGACTTTGCCCCAAACTGTTCAGACTCACCTTTCTTAAATCCATAGGGACAGTGACGGCAGCCGTTTTCACAACAGTATCCCCGC
>DATBMP010000099.1:0-6403 GCA_036554845.1 Pyrinomonadaceae bacterium | reverse complement strand
AGTGCGGTGGCGAGCGAAGCGCGACAGGGAATTCGGATTTCGGATTGCGGATTTCGGATTTCGGAATTCGGATTTCGGATTGCGGATTTTCGGATTGCGGATTGCGGATTGCGGATTTTCGGATTGCGGATTGCGGATTGCGGATTTGCGGAGAACTCTCACTGAACAATCTACAACCTTTTCGGACCGCTAATCTCGAAGGAAGTAATTCCGAAATCCGAAATCCGCAATCCGAAATCCGAAATCCGAATTCCGAATTCCGAATCCCGCAATCCGCGTCACGCTCTCCTCAATGCATGCTTCGTGATAGTATTTCGGAAACCAACAATTTGGAGCCAAATATGCCGACTGAATTTCGTAATGAACCGTTTACTGACTTCTCTAAACCCGAAAACGCCGAAGCCATGCGCAAGGCAATTGAAAAGGTCAAGAGTGAACTGGGCCGTGAGTACCCACTCGTGATTGGCGGCGAAAGAATAACCACAGAAGGAAAGTTTGACAGCATTAATCCAGCCAACCGTACGCAGGTCGTGGGTCGTTTTCAAAAAGCAACCAAGGACCTCGCTAATCGCGCCGTTGAGTCTGCCCACCAAGCGTTTCAAACCTGGAAGAACACCAGCGCTGAAGAACGTGCTGACCTCCTGTTTCGCGTTGCCGCGATAGTGCGCGAGCGCAAACATGAGTTTTCGGCCTGGATGATTCACGAAGTCGGCAAGAGTTGGCCTGAAGCGGATGGCGATACAGCAGAAGCAATCGATTTTTGTGAATACTATGCTCGTGAGATGTTGCGTTACGCTGGACCACAACCGTTAACACACATTCCCGGTGAAGAGAATCGACTGGAATACATTCCGCTTGGTGTCGGCACAGTTATTCCGCCGTGGAACTTTCCACTCGCGATCATGGCGGGCATGACTGCCGCTTCCGTGGTGACAGGAAACACGGTTGTGTTGAAGCCGTCATCGGATGCGCCGACTATCGCCTATAAGTTTTTCGAAGCGCTCGAAGAAGCTGGTTTACTGCCTGGTGTCGTAAATTTCATGACTGGATCGGGAGCGGAGGTTGGCGACATTATTGTCGATCATCCCAAGACTCGTTACGTCGCGTTCACCGGTTCGAAAGAAGTCGGATTAAGAATCAACGAACGCGCCGCTAAAGTCCATGATGGTCAAATCTGGATCAAGCGCGTCGTTGCTGAGATGGGCGGGAAGGACGCAATCATCGTTGCCGACGATGCAAACCTGGATGAAGCGGCCACGGGAGTAGTGCAATCAGCCTTCGGGTTCCAGGGACAAAAGTGTTCTGCCTGCTCGCGCGCGATTATTGACGCGAAAGTTTACGACTCAATGCTCGAGAAGATTGTCGAGCGAACGGCCAAGATCAAGGTCGGCGATCCTACTGACAGCTCGACGTACATGGGCGCTGTGATCAATCAAAAGGCTTTCAAGTCAATTAATGAGTACGTTGAGAAGGGAAAAGCGGAAGGCGGACGTGTAATTGCCGGCGGGGGTTCAGATGGCGAGCAAGGATTCTTTATCGAGCCGACGGTGATCGCAGACGTTAAAGCCGGTGCCACCATCGAACAGGAAGAGATCTTTGGTCCTGTCCTGGCGGTCATCAAGGCGAATGATTTTGATGACGCGCTCAAGATTGCCAACGACACGCAATTTGGATTGACTGGTGCTGTTTACAGTTCTGACGAAGCAAAACTCGATCGCGCGCGAAAAGAGTTTCACGTCGGCAATCTTTACCTGAATCGCAAATGTACGGGCGCGCTTGTCGGTGTGCATCCTTTTGGCGGTTTCAATATGTCAGGCACTGATTCGAAAGCTGGAGGTCGCGATTATTTATTGCTCTTCATGCAGGCCAAGGTCGCAGCTGAAAAGGTTGGCGCTACCACTCAGCGCGCCGAAAGGGGAACGGCAGTTTAGTTTGCGGCACCGCGGTGTAAGTTTTGAATATCCGACTAACACAGGCGGGAGTTACTCCCGCCTTTCGACTTTATGCGCATAGTTTTTATGGGAACACCGGCGGCAGCGGTCCCCTCGCTTGCTCGCTGTCTGGAAGATGGTCATGAGGTTGTGGCCGTCTGGACTCAACCTGACCGTCCCTCAGGGAGAGGACACAAGCTGACTCTGTCGGAAGTCAAAAAATTTGCCATCACAAAAGGGCTGAACGTCGAACAACCGAGTCGCATTAAGACCGATGAAGTGAAGAAGCTCTTTGCGTCTTACTGTGCCGATGTCGCGGTGGTGGTTGCGTATGGTCGAATCCTTCCGTTGGAGTTTCTGCAGGCCCCGCGTCGCGGATGCATCAACGTGCATTTTTCGCTGTTGCCCAACTATCGTGGAGCTGCCCCTGTGAACTGGGCCGTCGTAAACGGTGAATATGAAACCGGGGTCACCACCATGTTCATTGAAGAGGAACTCGACTCTGGTCCGATTTTGCTGCAAAGAAAGACCTCGATTGGTCCAAAAGAAACCGCAACGGAATTAATGGCAAGATTAGCCACCATTGGCGCTGACTTGTTGGGGGAAACTCTGCACCGCCTGAATGAGATCACTCCTATTCCGCAACACGATCGCGACGCGACCTTTGCGCCCTTACTGACACGTGAGGATGGTCTAATCGACTGGTCCAAAAGCGCAGAATTTATCGAACAGATGATTCGCGGGTTCCAGCCCTGGCCAAATGCCTATACTAATTACAAGGGCCAACGCCTTGTAATCTGGGACGCCGAAGTTGTCAGAGTGGCCGACACAAAAGGCTCAGCAGGAGAAGTAGTGGCGGCGACGTCTGATAATTTGCTCGTGAAGTGTGGCAGCAAGAGCGCCCTGCGAATTATTGAGTTGCAGCCCGAGTCGAAGCGTCGCATGACCGCACGTGAATTTCTGAACGGCACGCATTTGAAGATTGGCGATCGATTTGGCGAAGTCTGATCCTGTTTCACCTGCTCGCTTAGCAGCCTTTGAAGTTCTGCGTCGTGTCGAAGATGGCGCATTTGCCTCCATTCTTATCACCTCAAGACAATCCGAGCTCAACCAGTCCGATAGAGCGCTGCTACAGGAATTAGTTCTGGGAGTTCTTCGTCAGCAACTGCTTCTCGATAAAGTGATCGAGTACTTTGCCAGTCGCAGAGTCGCGGAGATGGACCAGGCGGTGCGCATCGCGTTACGACTGGGGCTATATCAATTGAAGTTTCTCACTCGCATTCCTGCTTCCGCAGCAGTTAACGAATCCGTAAATCTGATGCGCACGGCGAGAGTGCGTTCTGCTGGTGGTTTTGTGAACGCAGTGCTGCGACGAGCGACGCGCGAACCCGATTACGATCCGACCACCGAAATTGCGGATCCCGTTGAACGATTGTCGATTGAGACCTCACACCCTCCCTGGTTACTCAGGCATTGGATTGAGAGCTTTGGTTTTGATGTCACATCGGAGCTCGCAAGGGTGAATAACGAGGCTCCGCCACTCGCCTTCAGAGTGGTCAATAACCGAGCAGATGAAAAGGTGGTGCTTAATAAGCT
Organism: Pyrinomonadaceae bacterium; assembly: GCA_036554845.1. Classification (GTDB taxonomy): domain Bacteria; phylum Acidobacteriota; class Blastocatellia; order Pyrinomonadales; family Pyrinomonadaceae; genus PSRF01. The sequence goes on along the minus strand of DATBMP010000099.1, from coordinate 2,876 downwards.
GCTTGATTCTGGAGCGACTGTTACACCGTCTGCGATTGCCAGGCACGGGTGGAGATTGACCGGTCCGGCCTCAGAACTGATTGAACTTGCGCGAGCGGGCGAAGTGTATGTGCAGGACGAGGCATCCCAATTGGTCATCGAGGTCTTGAATCCCCAAAAAAATGAACACGTGCTCGACTTGTGTGCGGCACCCGGCAGCAAGACCAGTCAACTTGCCGATCTGGCTGAGAATCGTGCAGTTGTGATTGCCGCCGATGTCAATGAAGCGCGACTGAACACGGTCAGACAAACCGCAAAACTCCACAAATTGGACTCAATTCAAACTTTGGTTTTGGATGGCCTCGATCAGCTCCCTTTCTTAGCGCACACGTTCGATGCAGTTCTACTCGACGCACCTTGCTCGGGCACGGGCACTTTTAGGCGCAACCCCGAGATCCGCTGGCGCATCTCAGCCGCAGACCTTCAGGATTTGTCCGCCCGACAGGTTAAGCTACTAAACAATGCTGCAGGTGCGGTTAAGCCAGATGGACGGTTGATCTATTCGACCTGTTCAATCGAGAGGGAAGAGAACGAGGAGGTGGTCGAGGCTTTTCTCGCTAGTCACAAAAAGTTCGAGCGGGTGCGACCAGAGGTTAGAGAAGCTCTGATTACTGAGCCAGACACGGTTCGAACATGGCCACAGCGCGACGGAACGGACGGGTTTTACATCGCCGCATTAAGACGCATCGGGCGTTAAGCAATTGAAAACGGTTTGCTTGCGGCTGCTAGTACCGGATGCTAGACTTCGCAACTTGGTTTAGCCGTCCTTTCGGTTTTGCCTAGAGGAACAGAATAAAGGTGAGTTTGGCCATCCGATTTATTTCCATTCTGCGCCGGCTCAGCATCATAGTTGCCATTGGAGCGACCTTCCTATTTGGGCTGGCCTCCACGGTGTATCTGTCATTGCGCAGTCCCGAAGTTAAAGTCCCAGAAGTTGTTGGCAAAGATCGTTTCGAGGCTGAGCAGATACTGGCTGACGCAGGCTTGAATTTTCGTGTTAGAGCAACCCGGCCCAGCAATCAATCAAAACCAGACACAGTGTTGTTTCAATTGCCTCGCGCCGGCGAAGTAGTAAAAGTTGGCCAGACGGTAGCGATGGATATAAGCCGTCTTGCAAAAGAGGGTGAGGCTGCTGAAGGAGCGGCAATAGATAAGAAGCTCGCAGAAGAACAAGCCGATAACAGCAATCGGGCAACTGAGGCGAACGAGAACAAACCCAAACGGCGACCGGCGAATAAGAACGCGAACGAGAACGCGAACAGCAATGCCGCTAATAAGAATGCCAACGCAAACGCGAATGCGAATCGCAGCCGCCCGGTAAACGCGGGACCAAACAGTAATGCAAATAGAACAGTGGAAGGCGCACCTGAACCGGTGAGAAATCGTAATCAAGCCCCGGAACCTCGTACGCCAACACCAAGGACATCCCCTGCTCGCAACTCAAACACGAACCCTTAATTGCCGAGATTTGATCTTCTAAAACTGTGACTGAACGAACTATCGACATCGCCCCGTCAATCTTGTCAGCAGATTTCTCCCGTTTAGGAGAGGAGATCGAGGCGGTTGAGCGTGGTGGCGCAACAATCCTTCACGTGGATGTGATGGATGGTCACTTCGTTCCCAACATCACGGTCGGTTTGCCAGTCGTGAAATCCCTTTCCCGGGTAACACGGCTACCACTCGACGCGCATCTGATGATTTCAGAACCGGGGAAGTATGCCGAGCAGTTTGTAGCTGCGGGGGCTTCGATGGTCTCGGTTCATGTCGAGGCGGACGCAAACCTGCATCGCACGTTGACGTCCATTAAATCGGCGGGGGCACAGGCAGGGGTTGTAATTAATCCTGCTACTCCAGTCGGAGCACTTGACGAGATCATAAAGTTTGTTGATTACGTCCTGGTAATGTCAGTAAACCCGGGTTTTGGTGGTCAACGATTCATTCCAGAGTCGATTGACAAGGTTCGACGTTTGAGGCGACTCATCGACGAACGCGGATTGAATGTGAGAATTGAGATCGACGGTGGAATTGATCGCAACAACATCGGTCAGGTGGTTGGCGCAGGCGCGGAGATCATTGTGGCCGGCTCAGCAGTCTTTCAGGGCGACGGTGCGGAAGACGCCGTACGTCAATTGCGCGATGCCACCGTTCAGTGGGTTTAGCGCAACTGATAGATTGAACATTGAATGAGGTAGCTCTTGGGAGGTTTTAATTATATGCGTTATCGCCTGATTACTCTGTCACTGCTTCTAGTGGCCGTGGTTGGTACTCTTGCCGGCAGTGCGCTCGCACAAACTGGCTCTAAACCACCCAGTGACCTTTCGAGTGCGCAACGGCTTGAAGTAATGCGATCAAAATTGGAGTCATTGCGTCGTTCCTTGAACAGCGCGGTTTCGTCAATGCCGGCAGCCGACAAGAAGGAAAAGGTCAGTGCAGACGATCCCAGGGAAATACTTCGAGGACTCGAAAAAGAAGTCAGTTCGATCCTGTCCGAGGTAAATGATATCCGTGGCAGGCATGACCGCGCCGAGCGTTATGACCCAACCAGTCTGGATCGCCTGGAAACGTCTGTGACTGAGGTCGATACGCGCGTGCAATCGGCTTTGCAATCGACTGCGAGTGTTCGTGCCGCCAGTGCCTCTCAAACCGCGCCCAAGAAGAAAAAGAAGGGTAAGTTCTTAGGACTGTTCGGTGGTGGTGGTGATGACAAGTACGCGGAGCTGACTGGAACAGTTGTAGCCGGCCGCGATCGTGTGCTGTTTGAAGAAGCAGCGAAGGAAGTCCGCAAAGGCCGTCATGACACTGGCCGGCTGCTTTTCACAACCATCATTAACACCTAC
>DATBMP010000076.1:0-8841 GCA_036554845.1 Pyrinomonadaceae bacterium | reverse complement strand
TTATCCGCTTTTCTAAGACGCGCATGGTCCACCAGAATCCGTCGCATTAACTGAGCGGCGATTCCGTAGAACTGTGCCCGGTTTTTCCAGTTGGGATTACGCTGGTCCACTAACCGCAGATAGGCTTCGTTAACGAGCGCGGTTGGTTGAAGCGTGTGGTCTTTCCGCTCACTACGAAGATAATGTTTCGCCAGCCGGCGGAGTTCGCTGTAGACAAGCGGCATCAACTCTTCCAACGCTGATGCGTCGCCCTCATTCCATCGAACCAACAGTTGAGTAATACCCGCGCTTGGTTGCATCGCTCACGCCTAACGCCTTGATTGTCTTGTCTCCAGATGACCGGATTTTGCCACACATTTCAGAGGGTGAGGGAGTTTCTGCATGACTGCCGCGTTAACCAGTGAGGAGTAATACGCCAACGTTACTCCCGGAGTTTTTTGCTCAGTCATGATCCAGAGATTGGCCCAATACAAAAGGAGATCTGTTATGAAAGCCCGAGCTTTCCCTCTGTTGGTTCTTGCCGCATTGATAGCCGTAACCGCAACTTCGGCGCAGGCCCAGAGCTCAACTTGCACCACACTGGTTGCCAATATTCCATTTCAATTCAATGTGGCAGAACGAACGTTACCTGCCGGCCGCTATATCGTCGGTTGCACAGACGTTTCAAGTGATCAGCGAGTCGTCAGGTTGCGCAGTGAGTCGGGCAAGAACAGTCTCTTGCTTCAGACGATGGCCGTCACAGGACAAGCGCAGATTAGCGAGCGTATGGTTTTTCGACGGTATGGCGGTATTTATTTTCTCGCGAGGGTCGGAATGTCGATGGACGGGTTTGGACTTCAATTCCGGAAGTCTCGGGCGGAGAGAAACATTGAGCGTCAATTAGCTCCATCAAGACCGACGGAGAGAAGTGTAGCTCTGCGCCGAAGGTAACAGTTTAGATACTTGTCGCTTCAGCAAGCGGAGTTGGGGAACTCCTCGCGCGCTGACCGAAACTGCCCGAAGCTTCAGTCTTCGGGTTGTTTCGTTCCTAGCCTCACTTGCTAGATGTAAAAACTGTGAGGTCGGCAGTTCGAGCGCCCTCCGAAACCAATACTCTCAACAGGTGCACTTACTGAATTGAAGGAAGATAAGTTGGAGTGAGTATCTTGCGTGTGAATGATGCAAACGATCATCCTCACGGCTCAACTAATGAGTCCGCGAGGCTCTGGCTGTGAAAAGGTCTTTCCCTAACAACCGAGTGAGAAGTTCTTCAAGCTGATCAAGATCGATGGGCTTGCTGATAAAGTCCACACAACCGACACTGAGGGCCGCCTCGCGAAACATACTCGGATCGAGTGCCGACAGAGCCACAACAGGTACGTCTTTCAGTTGCGGGTTCTGACGGATCCGTCGCGTCGCAGCGATACCGTTCAGCTTAGGAAGTCTGAGGTCCATAAGGATCAGATCCGGTTGGGCCAGCGGTGCCAGGTCGAGAGCTTCCTGACCATCCGCAGCCTCAACAAGTCTGCAACCGCGGTTCTCGAGCCACTTTCTCAGTAGTTCACGGGTTTCAGGGTAGTTCTCTACCAGCAGGATAGTCGGTGCTCGGTGGATCTTATTTGCCATGACGGTTGTTTTTCTCGCACGAAACTAGGTGAAAGTGGGCGTCTAGGAAAACCCACCAAAGCCATCGAGGGTCGATCAACCTGTGACTCGTAGGACGAGTCAGTGCATTTAGAATTTTTTAGGTAGGTCGTTGATGGTCCAACGTTCGTCCGCGCTCGTTTTCCAGCCACCGAGGTCAAGCTGGAAATCAATCATAAACAGAACAAAGGTCTAGTCCCGCAAACTTTCATGGAGATCCGTCCCATTTGTTCTGCCTATGCGCCATTGGGCCGTCCGCACCTCTCCACAGCCGATATAGTTCTATCTAGCCAAGCTTCCCTCTTGGACCAACTCCTGGATGCCCACGTCCACCGGATCCGGAAAGCCTTGCTGAATACCCTAAAACGAGCAGCTCTATTAACTTTTTCGAGGGGATTTTCTGATGCACGTCCAGCAAACCTGTTGCCAGACTAGCATAGATTGATTTTGCTGGGCAGTACCACAGTGTTTTCACCGTTTTTTTTATTTTGGGATCGGTGAGATTTTGTGCACGCGAAACAGACGAAGGCGGAGATCGGGACAAAAATAGGCAACGAGGACACCTTTGTGACCCACTGACTCAAAACCTGAACGGAACATCAACGCTTCTTGAAATGGGAATTACGGTGAAGTCAGGTGATACCAACAATCATTCAGATCAAACCTATCGAGATTGCATAGCGTGTGAGGGTGGCAAGATCTTGAATCCCAAGTTTCTCCTTGATATGCCGGCGATGGTCTTTCACAGTCGCCTCGCCGATTCCAAGAAGTTTGGCTACCTGTTTATTAGATTTTCCCGAGACAACCAGACTCAACACCTCAAGTTCTCTCGGGGTCAGCGGGCGCTGTGATTCAACCGGTGGCAAGTTGGGCCCTGACGAACCATCGTCAGTGCTGAGGTAAGCATTTTTCGTAGTTCCTTCGCGAATTGCGCGAATTACGTCCGACGGATGAACCCTTTTGACGACGTAACCGGCCGCCCCCGCATCAAGCATCCTCTTCATCGTGGCCTTATCATTCGAGCCAGCGAGAACAATCACGCGAGTCGACTGGTTCAGTGATCTGATCTTACGGACCACCCGTACTCCATCCACTCCGGGGACCAGATCCAGAACAACCACATTGGGCTTGAGCAAAGTGATCTTTTCTGGCAGCTCATGCAGATCTTCACACTCGCCGATCACTTCTAGATCTCGAACGGCAGTAAAGAGCGTAGCCAGACTTTTGCAGACACGCTCAGGCTCTTCAAAGATTACGATTTTGGGTTTCATGTGGGAGCTGCCTGACTGGCTGGGTAAAGCTATTGCTGTGCCAAAGTAGGGTGATTTTGGATCATGATCAAGTGTTTTGGGAAGGACCTGATTAGGTATTTTGAAAGGACCTGTAAACAATGCCAAACACGGACCATCTGGTCTATAGACCTCAACCTGCTTTGTGGAATTTTGTCCCATATCCTACTTTAAGTGGATAGTCAGAAATAATTGTGTCGTGTATAAGTCTCGCAGTTTTCCAAAGGCAATTCGTCGGCTGCTCGCGGCGGGATAATTAAGCGACCATTAGAGTCGTCTTCTCACGTCGTCATCGAATTGTCGTCTCTTCGCGTCGATGTTAGTCGCGGTGCGGCGCACCATCCACGCTCGGCTTCTAAACAGTCTATTTGGAGTTTGACTATGGCTGCTTCAGTGCAACGCTCGGCCGAGCACTTAATCTAAAGTTGTTCCTAAACTGCTCGACGTTCGACTTGCAGTGATCGAGATCTCTGGTAATCTCGCCGCGCCGCTGCCAAATTTTTCTCCAACGGTCCTCGCTTAACACCGCCCAGAATGAGTTAGGCGGTGCCGTCTCATAGCCTCTTATTCAAGGTAGGGTACACGCCCCCATGTACGCTCATATTCCCGAATCTGCATCGATCCTCCTAATCGATGACGAACCAGCAATTCGTGAAAACCTGCAACGGTTTCTACGCCAACGCGGCTACCGCACCATCACCGCCTCGGATTCCCTCGAGGCGCTGGGACACGTCACTGACGATTCTCCAGACATAGTACTTGTTGATGCCACTGCACCAGGACCAACCGGCGTTCGAGTTGTACAGGAAATCAAATCGCGCCGAATGAACGCAAGTATCGTCGTCATGAGCGCATACCCGACGCTGGACCAAAGCGTTCAAGCGTTCAGGTATGGCGCCGAAGACTATGTAACAAAGCCCTTTGAGTTCGTTGAAGTCGCTAAAGTACTCGAACGAGTAATCACTAAGCTGCGTGCGAATACTTCCGACCTGGAACCTACGAGCGTGGGTGATAACGGTCGACCTTCATCATCGAAGAGTCATTCGCGAGGTCGGCGGGCCAGGAGCAGTCGATCCAATCAAGAGTGGGTTCGCGAATCGAAGACGGCGCTTGTTGGTTCGTCTCGGGCAATCAAGAAAGTATTCGCAGTGATCGATCGTATTGCGCCAACGGACAGCTCAGTATTAATCACTGGTGCCACGGGAACAGGAAAGGAATTAGTTGCTCTTGCGATTCATGAGCGAAGTCGAAGAGCAAGCGGGTCCTTTGTTGACATCAACTGTTCGGCAATACCGGAAACACTTATTGAGGCAGAGTTATTTGGTCATCAGCGCGGGGCCTTTACAGGAGCACACGAAACTCGTCGTGGTCTTTTTGAAGAGGCTTCTGGTGGAACCATCTTTCTTGATGAAATCGATGCTCTCGACCTCTCGGCCCAGGCAAAGCTCCTGCGCGTCATCCAGGAGAGAATGCTAAGGCGTGTCGGTGGACGAGAGAACATACCTATCGATGTTCGTATCATCTCCGCGGCTAATGGAGACCTGAGAGCAGCTATCGCCAAGGGAAAATTTCGGGCTGATCTTTTCTTTCGGTTGCGAGTAGTACCGCTTCACCTGCCCACCTTGCGCGAGCGAGATAATGACGTCGCTCTATTGATTAACCACTTCTTGAACCGCCATGCAGAACGCAATGGTCTGTGCCCTAAACATTTCTCCGATGAGGCGATGAGGGCGCTGATGCGATTCCCCTGGCCCGGCAACGTGCGTGAACTCGAGAATGCTGTGGAATACGCTCTGGCAATCGGTTCGGAAGAGGTGTTAGGGCTTGACGACCTTCCTCCGGAATTCTCGCAGGAAGGTGAACCACTCAATGATTCGTTGAAAGAAGATATTCCCGACAACTTGCCGCTAATTGAGGTAGAACGCCGTCATATCATAAAAATCCTGCAGCGATTTGGTGGGCACCAAATCAAAACAGCTACTGCTCTCGGAATCGACCGGCGAACGCTTTATCGCAAACTGAAGCAATACGATCTGATGTTCAGCCGCGAAGAAGGCATTAGCAGTATTAAGTAGCAAGAACATTCCAATTGATCCCCACAAGATTCAATCGAACTCGGATCGTGTCAACGTTAGGTACACAATTCTACGTGAAGATCTTTGTCTCAATAGACCACTTGATGCGTTGAGACAATCTGTCCCGTAGCGCTCACACACATACCCCAACAATCTCTCCAAACGTCAGATCACTTCTCCAGGATTTTCGAAACTTCAAAACGGATTTTCGTCTCACCGAAACACTTTACGCATATTCATTAATAATTCATTAACGTCCAAAAGTGAAAAACTGAATCTCACAACTTCAGTGTCTTTGGACCATTGCTGGCATATTACTTGCCCGAGTCACGACTGCTCGTCACAACCCAGATAGCAGTACTTGTCTGACGATCTGTACCCCAATCGCAGGGCCTATCTTTGTCTGCAACTTGCATCGAGGGGAAGTGCAGTCTTTGATGCGCACTCTATTGATGGGGTCAGCTAGCGGGCTGAAAGGCGATAACTGCTGATCAGCCCGTTAGATCTCACTGAAAGCAAGGTAGACCACACGAAGTTTTCCTTGTATCCGCCGCGTTTGAATTAAAACCCACTCGCGAGCCTTATCCCAGTTAGACAATCTCAAAAGGAGACACCTCTCATGCTAGCCGAAAAGAAAATTTCATTTAACAGAACTCAAACCTCAATCTCAGCCCCAGTGCACGAAGAGTGCGATCATGAGGTTAAAGACCTACTGGAAATCTATCTGACTCTTCCTCACAAACAGCGAGAACAGAGATTTGCTGATACCGCGAGTGCAGCAAGAATCACCGGATTGACGCAGCGCACCATCCAACTTTGGATCGAGTTCGGTGCGATTCAAGCCATTCCAGTCGGTCGCAAGTACAGAATCGATCTCGAATCCCTAAAGTCCTACCTCAAAAGCCGGATTGAATTGCAGGCTTGAAAAACGTTTTGGATGAAGTTTGCGAATGAGACGAATTCACGGAAATAAGCGCAAGACCGCCTCTGGCTTTGTCACTTAGCATTCCTCATTACTGAATGAAGCCGGTAGCGCCTGGCTTCAAATCACTCGAAAGACGCCCGAAACGAATGAGTCAGGAGACCCATGAGAGCGCTCCTATCTAAAAATGAGAGCGGTCACGTTCCCTTAGCTCTGGTCCATCACGCTAACCAGTACGTCATCACCAATGGTTACGCTGATCGACAGGGAATGAATGACATTCTGGGGCTCAGCAATCCATTGTGGGGGCCCAGTTCCCACCGGACTGGCTTCTTGCCTTTGCTACAGATGCATCTTGACTATCGCGTTCCACTGAACTTGCACCTCAGTGGGACGTTGATGGAGACGCTTGTCTGGCACTATCCCGAGAGTTTTTCGCTAGTCAAACACCTCATCAAAGAGGGCTTGCTCGAGATAGTTGGCAGCGCGTTTAGCCAGAATGTAATGCCCTTCTTTTCTGCGGATTACAACTTACGACAGATTAACGAAGAGCTCTTGATGTACCGAGAGGCTCTGGGAATTGATCTCAAGAGCATCAAGACGTTTTGGGTACCGGAGCGTGTCTGGAATACGGAGAAGTTAGCCGAGGTAATAAGCAGTGAAGAGCTTCTAAACGGTGGCTTCACACATGTGCTTTTGGACGATCGCCTGATCTATACGGGCGGCAACTACTACCCTGGCAGTGATAGAGAGCGCTTTGATCGTGAACGTCCTTTGGAAAGGGATGCCTTCAGCGCCTGGGAAATTGAGAACGGCAATGGATTGGTCATGCTGCCGATCTCACGCCAGTTACGTTACAGCATTCCGCCGTACGATCACGATTCCTGGCAACGACTGCAGGGCGTGATGGGATGGCTGGCCCAGGAGGGAGACGAAGGTACCCTTGCGGTCTATGGCGATGATCTGGAGAGGGCAGCGGGCGTCGGAGGTTGGGACATATCACACTCAGAACGCTACGAGCATTTCTTGAAGTGGTTGGCGGACAACCCGTGGATTAAGCCGGTTCTGATAAATGATTGGACCAGGAACCATCCAATTGCAGGTAAGAGGCCGATCGAAGAAGGGACGTTTTACGAGCTGGCCCAACAATGGAAAGCTGGCGAAGACTATCGAGGCTGGCACGATGATCCCAACTGCCAGGTACACAGAGACTACCTGACCAAAGCAGAGCAAGAGCTTTTAGCCGCCGAACAGTATGGCGCGGATAAATCTCTGCTCGATTTGGGCTGGAAACATCTGTTGCACTCTTCTTACGAAACCTCTTGGCACAACCGTGCAGAAGAGACTCCCAATTATCGTCCACCCGAACATTCCAATCGATCGATGTGGTTGGCGCCGTGGGCTGGCGCGCTCACTAGCCATTCGCGCGGTTGTTTAGTACTGGCCGCGGCAGCAAGGTGGTTCGTCGATCGCGATGGCTGTGCTCACGCTGAACTCGTAGACATAGACGAAGACGGCGAGAAGGAATTAGTAGTCAAGAACGATCGTCTCTTCGCTGTTTTTGCTCCCAGCGCGGGTGGTCGCCTGGTCTATCTGTTCGATTTGAGTGATAAGGCTGGTCGGATGCTTATAGGCAATCCGAGTGACGATTGGAACTTTCAGGAAGAACTCAATCGCTACATGGACTGTCCACGAAACCATCCGGGGGCTTTGGCCGATGTCGGCTACGAGCACGACAGTTATGACACCATCATTTCTCAGTCTCACGGCGATTCAGTCAGTCTTGCCTTAGTTAACGTCGAGTCTGGAAGTCATCTCTACGGGCTCGAGAAGCGGATTGAGCTGTCGCAGAACAACTCGCATCTTTCCGTTACTTACACTACGCCGCAAAACTTGTGGAGAGTAAGTACCGAGATCTGTCTCTCGCCTGATTACCACAAACTTTTGCGACACGGCAAAAAGGGCCTGGCGGTTTTTAATGGACCATCGTGGAGAGGCTGGAGTAACGGATCTGCACGCGCGTGGGTACGGATCAACTCGAACGAATCCACTATTTGGGACAAGCCCTACCAAAACGAGTGCGGCCATGGCTTAACACTCCGCGTAACGTCGTTCTCAAGAAAGTTTCACCTTGAACTAGGCCTCGGAAATCCATCTCCCCAAGACAATTCGTTGAACGTTAAGGATTACGCCTTGGATCAAAAAGTCGCTACTCCTTTTCTCAAGCTACCTCAGGAAGCAGTCGCCGTTTTGCGCTCTGACAAACACTCGGGAAATGGAAAAGCAAACCACAACGATGCCGTAGCAAAAAGCAACGGAAACCATATCCGCTCTAAAGAACACACAGACCAAATCCTGCATGTGACGAACCCGCATTTCATGCGAAGGTTCTTAAGTAACAACCTCCCGGCTATGCAGGTACAAGCTTTCGAAGTCGCGGCCTGTCGCGTTCGCATTCTCAAACCGCATCACGACAAACTGACCGTTGAGTACAACCTGCAATGCCGCAACGGAAAGAAGGGTCAAGTCTTTGTTTACGATCTGGTAGGAACATGGCGCCAGGACAATCGCAACTCTGACATGGACAACCTGTACACGCGACTCTGGCAAGCCGGTTTTTCCAAAGCGCACCACTTGAATGTCCCTCAGCCGGCCGGCTATTGGGACCGGCTGCACCTGAGGCTTAGAGAAAGAGCTGCAGGAAAGCTCCTCAAAGACTGGATTAACTATGCGGATGCTGATTGGTCCGGTCCGATGCGCAAGGTAGGTGCCTGGCTCGCAAAACTTCACACTTCCAATATCAAAGTAGAACGAACGTTCAATGTCGAGAACGAAGTGCGGTTACTGCAAGGGTGGTTGGCCGACTTTATGGCTACCGACTATTCGTGGATCGCACATGAGAAGAAGCGGATCGCAGAGCTGATGCAGGAAC
>DATBMP010000545.1:0-5073 GCA_036554845.1 Pyrinomonadaceae bacterium | reverse complement strand
GAATTCTCAGTCATAGCCTAATTACGGGTGGCGCTTTTTCGGTAAGCCTAAGGCTTACCGCAAGGGATGCGGCAAGCCGCGACAGCGGGAAACGGACTTTTTTTGCAAAGCCGCCTGGAACAGAAGGGCGGTAAGCTCCAGGCTTCCGCGGAATGCGCCAGAGCCCGACTCTTACCAGACACAGGATTCGCCTCGTCCAGAGGCGTTTTGCACTGCGCTTGCGGCAATTTAACCCGGCGTTCAAAGAAGTTTATCGACAAGACCAGGCCTTTTGTTGTAGATTTTCAAGGTGAGACATCGGGCCCTCCAAGGGCCAGTAAACGGAAGTCCCATCCAGCATTCCCCACGAGGGGCCACCCGGCACCCACCAGAAAAGCCCCATCCTAGAGCTAAATGTTGTGCCTTTAACAACTTCCACCGACCTCAGTCCAACTACATCCGGCCTGTCTTTTGAGCCGGCACCCAATGGTCTGCGGCTGGTTGACTGCCTTCCCGGGCAGCTGACCCTCGCTTCGCAGATCGACTCGATGTTGAGGGAGAACGGCAACGAGCCGGTCTTGATTGCGGTCCGCCGAATATTCAATGACCTGGTCAGGTTCATCGATTGTCTACACCTGATGGAATCCAACCTCCATCAATCACGCGAGACCCTGGAGATACTCCAACTCATCCACATCGACACACTCGCGCTGCTCGATTACACGGAGATGCATGCGCTGCAGCTCGATGGTGTCGAGGAGAAGCTTTATGAAGTTCTCGATGGGATGTCCTTCGCTTTGCGACACGAGTTGCGACGAGTCTTTGAAGAGATCCTTGGTGATTCTTCACCCAATGAACCGATTGAAGTCACGCAGGCAAAGTTCACTGACGCGCACCGGGTGCTGACTAACTGTCTTCAGCAATCGATCATCACTCTGGCCCAGGTCTTCGATCCCAGACTTGACGGACGACAACTCTTCAACAACTCAAAGGCGAGGTTGAAGCAGTCGTTGATGTTGTTAAAGGACCTCTGGACCATGATCAATGTGGTCAAGCGCGCGCAACGAAATTGGAATGACGATTCGATGAACGCGGTGTTGGACCACATACAGGCATTTCGCAATGGCAGCATGCACTATTTGATGTATCGCGATTGGGGGCACTTTGATCGCCTGGCTGCTGACCTGGACCGCATGATGCACGACCCGGTTGAATGCGAGCTGTTGTTACATCAGTTCTTGTGTTATCTCGAAACACTGCTGGGTCAGGTGAAACTGCGTGGCGTCTTGGCAGAGTTGATGCCAAACGTCTTTTGCAACGAGGACGAAGGTGAAGATGCTGAGCTGGATTGGACCACAGACGAAATCAGGTTGGCATTTGAACTTTATATGGCAGCGTAGGGGATTGACGATTGTCGATTGACGATTGTCGACTGAGTCTCCAACGCAACTAACCTGCTCAAATATTTCCTTCCTATTGCATAACTTTTCTCGCGTTAAAGGTAATACCTAACAGATAGCTCTTCGGTCTCCCTGAAATTTCAAAATGGATTCCTAAAGCCGGGCTTGTTTATGCCTGGAGGGAGAAGTGTATGCGAGATCGAACTTCAGGAGATGTATTGATGGGCTCTCGCTAACCAATTTTCGCGCATCAATAACGTTGCTAATGCAAGCTCACTCCTCTCTTCGCGTTCTATCCCCAGAGTAATCGGGAACAGAGGCGATTTTCAGGCGTCTATAACTTCAAGAAGTGCTTTCGTCTTTTCGCACGCACTCACACGCGTCCGCGTCTCGGTCAAAGTCTGTTTTTGGGAGGAAGCCATGCAACGCAATTTCTTGCTCGTTCTCTTTACAGCCCTGGCACTTTGGGTACTTACGATCCTCGGACTAAGTTCCATCGGCAACCCAACTATTGTATCTGCGCAAACCGACCCTCAAGGCGAAACTCAGGGTTCCTTAATTGTTCTTGATCCAACTGGACAGCCAAAGGCTGTGTGTCCTCTCAAACACACCACTGTTAAAGCACAGATCAGCGGTTTCCTTTCCCGCGTCAACGTCACACAAAAATTTGAGAATCCATTCAAAGAGAAGATTGAAGCCGTCTACACCTTTCCCTTGCCGCAAAACGCCGCGGTCGATGACATGACGATGGTTGTAGGTGAGCGCACAGTGCGGGGAAAGATCTTGCGTCGCGAAGAGGCCCGGGCTGTCTATGACGCTGCCAAGGCAAGCGGACAGGTTGCCGGCCTGTTGGACCAGGAGCGTCCGAACGTATTCACGCAGTCTGTCGCGAATATCCTTCCTGGAGAGAAAGTGGAGATCACGATTAGCTATATCGAAACTCTGCAATACGAGAACGGTACGTATGAGTTTGTCTTCCCGATGGTAGTTGGACCTCGCTACATTCCCGGTAGACCAACACGCGCACACTCCACCGGCTTTGCACCCGACACAGATCGTGTACCAGACGCGTCGCGCATTACACCGCGACCTGTTCCGGCCGGCATGCGCGTGGGCCATGACATTTCGCTCGACATAAGTATCGATGCGGGTGTGCCGATCGATGTGATCAACTCGAAGACGCATCAGGTGGATGTCTCGCAGGCAGACACTCGCTTCGCGCAGGTGCGTTTGAAAAATAACGCGGTCATTCCAAACAAAGATTTCATTTTGCGCTACGACGTCGCGGGTAAGGCAATCAACGACGCCGTCATCACACACCGATCAGCGAAGGGTGGATTCTTTTCCTTGATCCTTCAACCACCCGATCATGTGAGGGCTGAAGATGTAACGCCAAAGGAACTCGTCTTTGTGCTCGACACGTCCGGTTCGATGACCGGATTCCCAATCGAAAAGGCCAAGGAGACGATGAAACTCGCGCTCGGTAATCTGTACCCGGCGGACACTTTCAATTTAATAACGTTCGCAGGTGACACTAGGGTTTTATTTCCTGACCCAGTTCCTGCGACGCGTGAGAACCTGAGTAAGGCGCAGGCGTTTCTCAGCCAACGTTCTGGTGAAGGTGGAACGGAAATGATGAAAGCGATTCAGGCGGCGCTCGATCCCACCGACTCGCAGAAACACATGCGCATCGTTTGCTTCATGACCGATGGTTACGTTGGGAACGAAATGGAGATTATCTCGGAGATACAGAAGCATCCCAACGCGCGCGTTTTTGCTTTTGGAATCGGAAGTTCGGTGAATCGTTTTCTGCTCGACAGAATGGCTGAGGAAGGTCGGGGAGAAGTCGAGTACGTGGGTCTTGAAGATGATGGGTCAGTGGCCGCGCGCCGTTTTCATGAACGAGTGCGCAGTCCGTTGCTGACTGATATTTCGATTGATTGGAATGGACTTCCTGTAGCGGACGTCTATCCGAAACGCATCCCCGATCTTTTCAGTGCGAAGCCTGTCGTCCTTTCAGGTCGCTACACCGGTGCTGCGAATGGAACTCTGAAGCTGAAGGGAAAGATGTCAGGAGAGGATTTTGTTCGCGAGATTCCTGTTGTACTGCCCGACAGTGAGGGCCAACATGATGTGCTTTCTTCACTGTGGGCGCGCAACCGAATCGATGACTTGATGGGTCAGGATTATGCCGGCATGCAACGCGGCGAAATGAAACCGGAATTGAAAGAGACGATTACGAACCTGGGAATTGAATACAGATTGATGACGCAGTTCACATCATTTGTCGCGGTCCAGGAGATGATCGTGACCGATGGTGGACAGCCGCGAAGAATAGACGTGCCCATCGAACTTCCTGAAGGGGTAAGTCGAGCTGCACTGCCTGGCGACGGAGATCTGAAGAACTCGTTCGGTTTGAGGAAGTTCGTTGGCAAGGCTGACAGAAAGGCCCTGGCGAGAGTGCGAGGATCTGGAGCAGGTGGCGGAGTTGGTTCAGGTAGGGGTTCAGGGACCTTTGGTGCACAGCAGGCGACAATAACGACTGGACCACCGCCTCCCGCGAGCCCGACTCCACTGGGTTTGATTGATGCTTCCAGGGAATCATTGAAGGTCGAGACTCCGGCGGACAAGCGGCGTCGCGAACTATTGACGAAAGTGCATCCCAGCATCATGGCGATCGTTGATCGTTTGAAGAACAACTCGGGAGCCCCATCGACTGACGAAGGGAAATTCGTGCGCGATGGCAAGGCTGAAATTCAAATCTGGCTCAACGAAAAAACGCCAGCGGCGTTGGCGAGCTTGACCGCACTTGGTTTCGAAACAGTTCTCGATGCGAAAGGTTCAAAACTGATTATTGGAAGGTTGCCGATAGAAAAGTTGGAGAAACTTGTTGAGCTGAAGTCGGTGCGATACGTGTCGCCGCAGATGTAGGAACGTCAAACTTACAACTGGTTTGCGCATCGCTTCGTTTGGATGTCTAGGTGGTCGGCCCGTTCCCTTCACGTCGGGCCCGCTACCGATCAAATTGCGAGAACCGGTTCCGGCTTCGCCGCCGGATATGAGGCTGTGGCTTCGCCCTGCCGCAAGCGCCGCTTTTAAGTTCTTCGGGCTCCGCCCAGGTTTGGTATCGGCCCCGCTACCAATTGGGCGAAGGCGAACGGTTGCGAGTAATGGATTCCTCACATTGACAATTCAAATCTTTCATCTATAAACCCACCGACCTAATAACTTATAGCTTTCGACGTTTCCCACACACCATGAGAAAAGACTATTTCACTGCCGTTGCCCTATTCCTTTTGTTTTCAGTTTCACTCTCGGCTCAGACCCCTCAACCATCGAAGTCTCTTGATCGTCGTGTCAAAGCGGAGCTCGCTTCATTCAAAGGAAAGGTCTATCTCTTTGCCAAAAACCTCGACACCGGCGAAACCTACGCCGTCGCAGCCGACGAAAGAGTTCGCACGGCCAGCACGATCAAGATCGCCGTGATGGTCGAGGCATTCGCTCGTGTTGCCGAAGGCAAAGCGAAGTGGACTGATGAGATCGTATTGACAAAGGAGAAGAAGGTGGGTGGTTCGGGAATCCTTCCTGAACTCTCGGATGGGTTGAAACTGACATTACGTGATGGTGTGAACCTAATGATGTTGCTAAGCGACAACACTGCGACGAACCTGGTACTGGATGTGGTAACGACCGA
>DATBMP010000043.1:0-4197 GCA_036554845.1 Pyrinomonadaceae bacterium | reverse complement strand
CAGCTTTCCGCTTACGGGGCGAGATCGCACTCCCGCATGGATTCCGGAAAATTATCTACGTGAGTATTTTCTCCCGCCTTTCGCAGCCGCGGTTAAGGCTGGCGCCCGAACCATCATGATCAACTCAGGTGAGATCAACGGCGTTCCTGGTCACATCAATCACCAGATCCTGACCGAGATTCTGCGGGGTGAACTTGGGTTCAAAGGCTTCGTAGTTTCTGATTGGGAAGACATCAAAAAGTTGGTAACCGTATGGCGAGTGGCGGCGGACGAGAAGGAGGCAACGAGACTCGCGGTGATGGCAGGAATCGACATGAGTATGGTACCGACCGATTACAGCTTCGCCGATCATCTCCTCGCACTCGTTAAGCAAGGATCTGTTCCACAGTCACGGATCGATGAAGCGGTGCGACGCATCTTGAGAGTTAAGTTTGAATTAGGTCTCTTTGAGAACCCTGGTCCAAATACGACGCTCAAATCAAAGTTTGGTCTGGCTGAGTCTCGACAGGTTAGTCTCGAGGCCGCTCGCGAATCAATAACTCTATTGAAGAACAGCGATAATCTTCTTCCGCTGGCAAAGAACGGGAAGGTTCTGGTCACTGGGCCAACCGCGGATTCTTTAGTTTCATTGAACAACGGTTGGACCTACGTTTGGCAGGGTTCTGAAGAATCGCTTTATCCAAAGGACCGCCACACAATTCGCCAGGCAATCGAAGCGAAGATCGGGGCAGCGAATGTCAGCTATGTTCCTGGTACGAAGATCACGCGCCAACCTGGTCCATCAAACTCCACGCCTACAGATAAGGACGAGGAGGTCGATATCCCGGCTGCGGTTCGGGCGGCGCAGAACTCTGATGTTGTGGTGTTGTGCCTGGGAGAAGGCTCGTATTGTGAAACCCCCGGGAACATCACCGACCTGACTCTACCTGCTCCGCAAGTAAAGTTGGCGGAAGCGATCCTTGCTACCGGAAAGCCGGTGGTTTTCGTTCTCGTCGAAGGGAGGCCGCGAATCATTAATCGGATCGCAGATGGAGCTAAGGCGATCTTGATGGCCTACAACCCAAGTCATGAAGGCGGAACCGCGATTGCGGACGTGTTGTTCGGCGACGTAAATCCCAGCGGCAAACTTCCCTTCACCTATCCGCGCACTCCGAACGGTTTGATCAACTATGACCACAAGCCATTTGAAACGGAGAACACCGCGTTTGGCAACATGGCTTTCAAACCTCAATTCCTTTTTGGCGAAGGACTGAGTTACACAACCTTCAGCTATAGTGATCTACGACTGGCAAAATCTACCATCTCCAAAAACGAGGAACTGAGCGTTAGCGTTACGGTGAACAATACCGGGCGACGTGCTGGTAAAGAGGTTGTGTTGCTCTTTGTGAGTGATCTGGTAGCTTCCATTTCCCCACCAAACCGGCGTCTGCGTCGGTTTGCAAAGATCAATCTCGAACCTGGTCAAAGTCGAACGCTGACGTTCAAGCTGCGACAGGAGGATCTCTCGTTCATAGGCCCCAACAATAAACTGATGATCGAGTCAGGCGACTTTGATGTAACCGTTGGTGGTTTGACCAAAAGGTTTACCTTGAAGTGAAGACTCGAATCGCTCTGATTCGCACCGCGCTTGAGACTCTTGTGAAAGTCAAATCCCTGAGATTCGATACCACCGCGCGGTAGCGAGTGCATCGTGACGAGCACAGTTGGATAAAGAGGAATCGTTTTAACGGTTTTCCGTGTTGAAGGAATCGTCGTCCGTATCGATCACCGCGCTAAAGAGCGGTGTGAATGAGAAACATAATCAGCGTGAATCCAGCGCTTAAACCGACCTTAACCCACGAGACCAAATGAAAATCTGGCAGCCCATTTTCTTATCCACCCTATTGACACTCGCATCAACCGTGGTTTGCCAGCAGGCAAAACCACGACACAACCTGATGCCCACACCCGCGTCGATCGTGTTTCACGACGAGCGCTTGATGATTGACAACTCTTTCAAGGTCGCGACCCGAGGATATTCCGACGCAAGATTGCAGTCCGGGATCGCGCGTTTCGTAAAACGTCTGGAAGGTCGCACGGTTATCTCTTTTGCACCGGGGTTGGCGTTGGACGATCAGATGACAACTCTTGTGGTCCATTGCGATGGGCCAGGAAAAGATGTGCCGGCAGTAGGTGAGAATGAGAGCTACCAGCTCGACATCACGAGTCGTCAAGCCTTGTTGAAGGCGCCCACGGTCGTGGGTGCGCTCAGAGGGTTGGAGACGGTGTTGCAGCTTCTAAACAGCGATCAGCGAGGCTTTTACTTACCAAGCGTCAAGATCGACGATCAGCCTCGCTTTCCCTGGAGAGGGTTGATGATAGACGTCGCTCGACATTTCCATCCGATGGAGGTGTTGAAACGTAATCTGGACGCGATGGCTGCCGTAAAACTCAACGTCTTTCATTGGCACCTTTCCGAAGACCAGGGATTCCGAGTTGAGAGTAAAAAGTTTCCCAAGCTTCATCAGCTTGGTTCGGACGGCAACTACTACACTCAGGATCAAGTGAGGGAGATCATCGCTTACGCGCGCGACCGTGGCATTCGTGTGGTCCCGGAATTTGACATACCGGGTCACAGCACCAGTTGGTTGGTTGGTTATCCTGAACTTGGTAGCGCCCCTGGTCCATACACGATTGAGCGACGACCAGGAATATTCGAACCGGCACTCGACCCCACACGCGAGGAGGTCTACAAGTTTCTCGACACCTTTCTCAGTGAAATGGCATCCCTTTTCCCCGATGCATACATGCACATCGGTGGCGACGAGAACGAAGGCAAGCAGTGGGATCGCAACCCAAAAATACAGGCCTTCATGAAGCAAAAGGGGATCAAAGATAACCATGCCCTTCAGGCTTACTTTAATCTTAGGCTTCTTAAGATTTTGCAGAAGAACGGCAAGAAGATGGTCGGGTGGGATGAAATTCTGCAACCGGAATTGCCTAACGACGTGGTGATCCATTCCTGGCGAGGGACGGCGGCACTCGCGGAGGCAGCAAGAAAGGGCTACGACGGAATTCTCTCGAATGGTTTCTACATCGATCTGATTTTTCCCGCCTCACAACACTACGTTGCCGATCCGCTCCCCGCCGACAGCACGCTGACACCTGAACAAGCGCGACACATCCTGGGTGGTGAAGCCACGATGTGGAGCGAGTGGGTGACTCCCGAGACGATCGACTCGCGGATCTGGCCGCGCACAGCGGCGATAGCAGAACGACTGTGGTCACCGCGCAGCGTCAACGATATTGGAGACATGTATCGACGCCTCGCTGTGATCAGTCAACAGTTGGAAGAGCTGGGTCTCAACCACAAGAGATACCAGGACATGATGTTGCGCCGACTGGTGCGAAACGACGACATCACTTCTCTGCGCACCTTGGTTTCAATTATTGAGCCAGTAAAGGAATACCGGCGATACGAGATGCGGCCGCAAACAATGCTGAGCCCGTTGACTGGAGTAGTGGATGCGACAACACCGGACAGTGAAGCAGCGCGCAGGTTTGCGTCGATGGTTGATCAGTTTCTGAGTGATGCACCGCGCTTTGCACTCTACCGATACGAGATCGAAAAGGCACTCAGCGACTGGCAAGCTGCCAGTAACGAACTTGAACCACTCATTACTCGATCGCCGGCTTTGCATGAGATAACGCCGCTGGCACGAAATCTTGCGAGCATTGGAGAGACCGGACTGGAAGCTGCCGCATTTCTAAAACAAGAAGCGTCAGTTTCACCTTCCAATCAGTGGCGCGAAGCAAGTCTCACGAAGTTGACTGAGGCGGCCAAGCCTCATGCAGCACTCGAGTTTGTTGTCATCGATAGTGTTAAGAAATTGGTGCATGCGGCGGTGGAGTTACCGCAACTTGGTAAGATGACGTCGGCAGAGTGGAGCGCACATGTTAAGAAAGCTGCGGCTGGCAAATAGAAGTAGGAATTGGGATTTGGAAATTGGAATTTGGGATTTGGGATTGGGGATTGGGATTTGGAATCGGGAATTATTTGAAAATTGGAGTGGTGAATGGCGGAAAGTTAAGTGGTGATGGGTCAGTTGCCTAAGATATCAGGTTGGGAAGGGCGGTTTACCCCCGCCGGTTTGGGTTGAACCAAGCCGCGAAGGTTTGGCGCCGCATCTGAAGTATTGAGATCATGCAACCGAACCG
>DATBMP010000488.1:0-3670 GCA_036554845.1 Pyrinomonadaceae bacterium | reverse complement strand
GCGACACCGCAGGAGACGTTACGGGAAGTTCAGCAAATACTCGATCATGAATCTCGTCTTTCTCCCAACCCGCGTACAGCCCAGTTCCGCCTTCGAACGAGTAGCCAGCCTGCTCAAAATTTGCCGCGCACCCACCGACCTGTGAGGCTCTTTCAAGTAGACAGACATCAACGCCACGCGCGGCAAGCAAAGCGGCGACTGTGAGTCCCCCGATGCCACCGCCGACGACGATTACTTCATGAGCCATGGGTCAGATGAAGATGGTGGGGTAGTGAATGACTAAGGCCTCAACGGTTGCTGCAGCACCTCTCGATTTAAGTAATCTTTCTAGCAGAGGTTGCGTCACCAGGAAGATTGCCTGAATCCCGTTGAATACGAGATGGATGACGTAAGAAGGAAGGATGCTTTTTGTTTTCGCGCGTACCAGGGTTAAAGCAAAGCTGAGCATCGTGATTACCGCGATCACGCCGATGTTGTTGTAGTACTGGAGTATATGCACACCAGCAAACAATACTGTGACTCCGATAATGGCCGGCGAGATACCAAACGCTCGCCGAACCGCCGAGTACAGAACACCTCGATAGACAAACTCTTCAACTAGTGGGGCGGTGACGGCGGCGAGGAATGCGACGACAAACCGCGCCTTGTAAGAACTTTTTACGATATGATCAATCTGGGTTTCGGCGCCTGGAACTAAGTATGTGAGTATCCAACCGCCAATCAGTAACAGCACGGCGAACCCGATGGTCTTCCATGGACCAAATTCTTTCGGCCACCACCAGCCCAGCGTCTTCAGCAAAGGAAGCTGGCCACGTCTGGTGACCACGAACCACACCAGAAACAAGGTCAGGATATGACTCGGAATCACCCCGATGATGGAAATGAGGATCAGATTCGGATCTTGAACCAGGCCTTCCTGTGAGCCGTGTTGGAAGACGTAGTAGAAGACGTAAGGGATCATCAGAACCAGCGGCACCAAGAGCAGCATCGCGGCACTGACTAGCCAAACAAGCAAAGCTTGGATAACGCCCCAATGCGGATTGTCGGGATCATTGTCGCTTACAGCAACTGGCTCAGATTGCGGTTGTGATTCAGCGGAGACGTTTAGTAATGGTGTGATTGGTGCAGATTCGTTTGTAGACACGATGAAATTGAGTGTATTGGAGATTCTTACCAGGGGTCAACTGAGGGGTTTGTTCTTGGTAGTAATTCAATTTGAAGCCACGGGCGTGTCGCGTGACGTGGCGCTCGCAGATACAAAGGGAACTGATTCAACATCTGGATGCCACGGGCTTGTCCCGTGGTACTTCACACTTGCGGCTACAAAGGCCGCCGTTTCGATATCTCGATGCGACCGGATTGCCCCCGTTGGTACTAACTGCCACGCTGCCGATAAGTCGCTAGCACCGATTCGGCCTCGCAGCCGGATGTGAGGCTATGGCTTTGCCCTGCCGTAAATGCCAACCTATATTTTTGGGGCTCCGCTCTGCGGCCGCCATATTTGGGCCAAGCCCGCACCGGGGGCGAAGCCCCTATAGATGAAGCCTAGTCGCTACGGCTGGGCAAAGCCACAGCCTCACATCCGGCGGCGAAGCCGAATCGGTGGTAGCGATTTATCGGCAGCGTGGCAACGTGAAGTACCACGGGACAAGCCTGCGCCATCCTGTCTGAACAGCGCCTGGTTTCAGTCTCAACCTGCTGGATAATCGCGTTTCAGCGTGGGGGACAGGACCAGCGGAGCGGCGAGCAGCAAACCAATGATTGTTTTCGCATCTTCGATCTCGCCGTCGTTGATCATCTCCAACGCGGCCTGAATCGAACATCGTCGCACTTCTATAACCTCATCGGCTTCCAGTCGTTGCGTCGTTTCACGAAGATCTGTGGCCAGGTAGATCCACATCTTCTCTTCGCAAAAGCCGGGTGAAACAAAGAACTCGCTCAATTTTTCCAGACAACCTGCGACGTAGCCCAACTCTTCTTCAAGTTCACGGGCCGCGCCTTCCTCAGGTGCCTCGCCGTGATTGAGCGTGCCTGCCGGAACTTCCAATAAGTAACGCACTGCTGGATGGCGATACTGTCGCACAAGCGCCACCGTGCCATCTGGAAATACAGGAACTATCACTGCGCTGCCCGGATGGCGGACCACCTCGCGCTGATAAGTGATATCGCCTTCTTTGATCGTGTCGACCGTAACGTTAAAGATGCGACCCTCAAAGGTCTTCACGCTATCGACTATTTGTGGCTTCACCCTGTCTGACATCGGGCTCTCCTATGTGATCTCAACAGCCCTGCTTCATCGCTTCTGATGATGCAAGTGACAAATACTCTCCTACGAGGTAAAGCGATCCGCTGATGCAAATCAGACCATCCAGCGGTGTTACTTCACGAGCGCGAATCATCGCTTCACTGATCGATTTCGTGCAGAACACCGCTGCGGAACTTCCGATTGACTGGGCCAGCAATCGCAACGAGTCGCTTGACGCTGCCCGCGGGTTATCAATCTCCGTGAAAACTAAATTCTGAGCGGCAGGAAAGAGAATACGAGCCATCTCGTCGAGTCGCTTGTCTCGCATTGCTCCAAAAACCAAAGTAATAGGGCCGGTGCCAAACTCATCAAGGTAGTTGCGCAGCGACTGCGTCCCCGAGGGATTGTGCGCGCCATCGAGCAAGAGATTAGGGTGTCCTTCAAAGAGATCAAGCCGACCTCTATGAATTGCTGTTTGAAGACCTTGGACCACAGCTTCTCTTCGAATCTCAAAACCAAGATTGCGAATCGCCTCGGCGAGACGAATAGCCAAAGACGCATTCGTAACCTGGTGTCGACCGCGCATTCCCAGAATCACGTTGTAATACGAATCGGCTTTTGTCAGGAAACTCACATTGGCATGCCCCGTTGCTGAGAAAGATTCGATCCTCGTCTCAATCTCGTTGATGCTGGGGAGAACACCACAAGCCTCGGCTCTGGCAGCAATCACCCGCATAGCCTCAGTCTCTTGCGGTGCGATGACCGCTGTAACACCTGGCTGGATAATCGCGGCCTTTTCACTGGCGACTTCAGCAAGCGTCTGACCCAGATATTCTTCATGGTCCATTGCGATCGGAGTAATGCCTACGAGTTTCGCACCGGCGGCAGTGGTGGCATCTAAACGTCCACCGAGACCTGTTTCCAGAATTACCAACTCCACCTCTGCTGATTGAAAGGCTAATAATGCAGTCGCCGTAACCTGCTCAAAAAACGAAGGGACAGCTTCGATCAGTCCTTCATCGAGGAGTGTTTCAGCAGCGGTGCGCACCCTTGTTGCATGTTCAGCAAACGTGCGGGGTTCGATCTCATTGCCGTTGATTACTATGCGCTCGGTAATCGAGACCAGGTGGGGAGAGGTAAACAGGCCGATCGTATGACCAGCAGTGCGACAGATCGATTCGAGCATTCGAGCGGTCGAACCCTTACCGTTCGTACCGGCCAGTTGCACTACGAAATAGCCAAGTTGGGGATTGCCAAGTCGTTCGAGGAGGAGGGTGATGTTGCGAAGGCCGAGTTTTATGGCGAGCGTTTCATGTCCCAAACTCAGGAGATAACGCAGCGCCTCATCAAACTGCATGAGTCCGTCTACTTCCCTGAGCGTGCGCGCGCTGCGATCTGTTTCTGATTCTCGGCCCGAATCTCGGG
>DATBMP010000415.1:0-3107 GCA_036554845.1 Pyrinomonadaceae bacterium | reverse complement strand
CGTCAATCGAAAACCGTCAATCGTCAATCACCGATCCCCCGCCTCGCTTCATCGCCTTCAGTAACTGATTCACCGCTTCAATCTCTTCATCGTCAGGCTCGAGCTGCTTGTATTTTTCCAGCGCAGCGTAAGCCTGAGCCGCCTCGCCCAATTTGTGATAGACCAGCGCAAGATTGAAATAGACCAGCGCAAACCCAGGCTCGATCTGAATCGCGGCTTCATAATGAAGTCGCGCGAGGCGGAGGTCACCAGCATCGTAATAAAGATTAGCGAGATTGTAGTGCGCCTCGACGTGCCGCGGATCGCATTTCAAGGAGAGCGTGAAATTGTCTAGCGCGCTGGCGTGATTGTTCTGTTCGAGATTGAGGATGCCGAGATTGCAGTATGCCTCAGCGACGTTATCCCCTTCGTTGATCGCCTCTTGATAATACTCGGCTGCTTTGGCATCCCCCTGTTCGTGAAGTAGCAGCGCCTCTTCAAACGCTGTGAGAAGACGCGCCAGTCGACCTGTCTCCGGACGAAATAGATTCAACTGGCCCTGAAGTTCTGCTTCGATCTGGCGAATGCTTTGACCTTGTGAGCGGAGATCACGGACTTTGCGGAATTGAGTCAGCGCGCCGAAATCGTAGGTAAAGTCTTCAGCCCCGGCCGGTTTGTTCCCCAAGATGATGCCTTGTTCAGTCCAACGGCGAATGGTCCGCTCGCTCAAGCCAAAGAGTTGCTTGATCTCGCGGACCGAGTAGTTGGATTTGACACGTTGATAATCTGCCTTGGCCGGGACAGGTGAGGGAAAGGTAATGACCTTATTCTTCTTATCGTTCATTAATGCAGAACGCTTACGAAGCTTTTCGCTTCTTTACTGGCTTCGGCTTGACCAAAGTAATCTGTGGTTTCTTCTTGGCTTTGTCGGTGGCCGCTTTAACCATCGGTTTGCGATTAGACGCCTGCAGGCTCTTCTTCAACGCGCTCATGATATCAAGCCGAGGCAATTCTTCGACCTCGCCAACTTCCGCGATCTGTTTGCCCTGGATCTTCGAATCTATCAGTGTTCGCAATGCCTGATGATATTGATCCGTAGTATCGATCTCGTCGAGCGAAGTCACCATCTGTTCGACGAGTGTGGTGGCGAGCTTCAGCTCGTTCTTATTCAAGTCCCTGGCGTTCTCGATCTCGGGAACGTCTTCCATCTTGCGCATCTCGTGCGGGTAGTGGAGCTTTTGCAGAACCAATCCATTCTCGTGTGGGAACACTGCAACCAGATCTTCTCGATCGCGAAGAACGACCTTCCCGACTCCGATCTTCCCAGTTTGTTTCATCACTTCGCGCAACAGAGCGTATGGCTTCTCAGCAACTGGCCCATCTGGGCCAGCGAAATACGGTGCGTCATAGAAGGTTGAAGGAATCTCGTTCGCATCAACGAAGCCGACGATGTCCACGGCCTTGGTGGTTTTGATCTTTATCTTGGCAATGTCTTCTGGTTCGACGATGGCGTAGCGATCGGGTTCATACTGATAGCCTTTTGTGATCTGATCGTTAGAGACCACCTCGCCGCACTTCTTACACTTCTTGTCGTAACCAATGGGTCCGAAGTCTTCTCGGTGCAGTTGATTGAAACTGATCTTCTCGGACGTTTCGATAGCGTTGTAAATGCGGACGGGGATAGCTACGAGGAGAAATCTAATGTGGCCTTTCCAAATCGATCTCATGAGCGGGTCTCCAACGGCAATTAAGGTTGCCGATCAAAATTCAGCGAAAGCCGAGGCTGAAACAATTTCACCGGCAGCTAGCCGGTGGGACTCGTATTATGCGGCTGCTTAGAAGAACTGTAAAGCCTTATTTTTATTGGGCTTTTGGCGTTACGAGGATTAAAAGGAGTTTAGCAGCGCGGTCCGCATCGCCCCGGCGGACTGCCAACGCTGGCTGGGATCTTTTACTAGAGCACGATCGATGATTGCAGCTATCGGCTCAGGAACTTGAGGCGCCCGATGTCTTACCGGAATTGGTGGTTGTTCGAAGATCGCCTTAATCGTCTCAGCGACACTGGTTTTCACGGCGAGATCCAGTGCGAGCCCTCCAGTCATAAGACTATAAGCGGTCATCCCGACTGCGTAGATGTCTGACTGCGGACGAACGTCTCGGAAATTTCTCAACTGTTCCGGTGGCATGTACGCGAGTGTGCCGGCCATCTCACCCGCCACAGTTACTCCACTCATTCCCGCCTGCGTGAAACTCTTTGCGAGTCCGAAGTCGGTAAGTTTGGCGACCAGTTTCGGAAAAGCGCCTGAGACCAGAATGTTTTGATCCTTAATATCGCGGTGGATGAAACCTTGAGCGTGTGCGTAGGCCAACGCGTCCAGTGCTTGAATGACGATTGAAAGAGTTTCGGGATAGGGAAGGGAGCCGCCGCGGGCATCGGCCAGTTTCGAGGCGTCAGCACCGTCCACAAACTCCGTGACTAGATAGACCACGCCGTTGTGAGTACCTCGATCGAGAAACTCGACGATGTTTGGATGTTTCAAGGCGGCACCGACATCGATCTCGCGTATGAATCGGCGCATGGCTTTATCGCTGACCGCAAATTCAGGGAGAAGAGTCTTGATGGCTACTGCTCGTCCTGTATTCTGATCACGGCCCAGCATCACACATCCCATTCCACCGCGACCAAGAACGCGAACCATTTCATAACCAGGAACAGGCTGAGGGGTTCGCTTCAGTTCCTCGCGACACTCTTCACAGAGAAAAGTCATCTCTTCATCGCTGGCGGTTGCTTGCGCTTGTTCGCGTCGTCCACAGTTGAGGCAAGCGACAGTGATGATAGTCGGTTGGCTGAGGCAATCACCTGTTGCGACCTGTGCTGCGCTGGACTGGACTTCGCTCTGTACTTCGACCAGGAGTACGGTTTCGCCTGCTTGAATCTGATCGCCATTTCGCAGATACGCCTCGCTGACCCGGCGTTGGTTGACGTAGGTGCCGTTGGTTGATCCGAGATCGCGCAGCAGGCAATGAGGAGGATTGATTTCCAGCAGACAATGGTTGCGTGAGAAGAAGCGATCGTCTGGGAGACAAAGGTGAGCGTCGTTGGTGCGCCCGATGAGGAATGTGTCGGG
>DATBMP010000399.1:0-11433 GCA_036554845.1 Pyrinomonadaceae bacterium | reverse complement strand
GGTCAATGACTCAGGTATCAAGGGAGACGCTGCGTCCATTTGGGCTTCACAAACTAACGGCCGAAGAATCCGAGGCTAGTTTGCCTGGCCTCTCATTTAACGGTATTCAGCTGGACAGAATTCAGAACAGCGCACCTGACGCTGAAACCTATTCGGAGAACGGTGGGGAAACCGGACCGATACCGCATACCACCGAGAACCGACTCGAACATCAATCAGGTGCGCACGGACAAACCATCACTTTTCGCGGAAGCTGCACCGAACAGCTGAATAACAATCAACTATGCCGAGTAACCATGATCGGCATACATACATATGAAAACGGGGTCCGCACCACTTTTTTTAATCACCGAAACCTCTTTGACGAGCGCGCTGAAAGCGGAACCGGACCGCGCGGATCAGCGGTAACCTGCTTTGCTGCGCACGGTATCGCCACATCAAAATGTACTTTTCCAAATTGTGAGTTCAACGCTAGTTTTTCAGGCTCGGGAGTTTCGATAACAATGACTGGGGGTAATCTTTGGAATGGCCAATCGATACATAGGCACACTTGCAACCTTCCCGGCACAACGGTCGGAGGCAGTTGCACAACACCAACCGCCAATGGAAACTGCCCACCTGGAACAACCCCCAACGGCTTCGGATTGTGTTGTGGATCCAACAATGGCGCCTGCGGGAGCCAGACCTTCATCAACAAATGCTTCATGTATGGTGGCGACTATGACTTTCTAACCTGCACCTGTACTGGTTGTGACATTTGCGGTGGATCGCCAATACTACTCGACATTGCAGGGAACGGATTCGCAATGACCGACGCTGCTGGCGGCGTTGACTTTGATCTAAATGGAAATGGGACTCGAGACCGTATCTCATGGACAGCGGCCGGATCGGATGACGCCTGGCTCGCATTGGATCGCAATGGAAATGGAACCATCGATACTGGCGCTGAACTGTTTGGCAATTTCACCCCTCAGCCCGAGGCTCCTCGTAATGAAATGCAAGGGTTCTTAGCTCTTGCGGAATATGACAAACCAGAGCACGGTGGAGATGGCAACGGCAAGATCAATCGTCACGATGCTGTCTATTCAGCTCTTAGACTATGGCAGGACACTAATCATAACGGAATTTCGGAGACCGACGAGTTGCACACACTTGCGGCACTCGACGTCAAATCAATTGACCTCGATTACCGCGAATCACGACGTGTGGATCAATATGGAAACCGATTTAAATACCGGGCGAAAGTGTTTGATAGGCGGGATGCGAGTGTTGGACGATGGGCATGGGATGTGTTCCTGGTGGGATTTGATCCTGAGACCCAGGCGAGTTCGGTGAGCTCAGCACGCAAGTAAACGATAACGAACCAGGTTTTTGCCTCGCGGTGTTTCAGCAAAGATATGTACTACAGTAAGCTGCGAGCCAACCCCCGAACATGGGCGCAGCCCAGTGGCATCTAGTTACTTAGCGGCGGGGCGAAGCCACCGCCGCACATCCGGCGGCAAAGCCAACGGCAGTTTGCCTTTGAACTTTTGCACCAAACTAAAACACCAGAATTAGATGCAGTAGTTCCACGCGTTAATATCCGACCGCTCCGCGAGATTCAGGCTTCCACGGTGGCAGTGACCTGCGCGCCGACTTCTCTTTCTTCAATCCCAACGCCCAATCGGCTTGCATCAGTGTGTGGATGTCGCGTGTCCCCTCATAGATGATCGCCGCTTTGCAGTTTCGCAAGTAGCGCTCAACTGGATAGTCGTTTGAATAGCCGTTGGCACCATGGACCTCGATCGCCATTGACGCTGCCTTCTCTGAACGAATCGTCGATTGCCACTTTGCCAGACTCGTTGCACGGGCGTTCGGCTGTCCGTTGTTCTTTAAATACCCGGCCCGCAAACACAGTAGACGGCACATCTGATAATCCGCTTCCATCTCTGCGATCTTCTGCTTCACCAATTGATGATTCGCGATCTTTGTTCCAAACGTCTCGCGCTCCAACGCATACGCGACCGATGCATCACGCGACGCCCGAATCACACCCGTAGCTCCCGCGGCCACCGTGTACCTACCCTGCTCGAGCGCGAACATCGCAATCTTAAAACCTTCACCCTCTTCTCCAACAAGATTCTCCTTCGATACCCGAACATCCTGCAGCGAGAAGTAGCCCGTGTTCCCTGCCCGAATCCCTAACTTGCCGTGAATGGTGCCTGAGGTGAAACCTTTCATGCCGCGTTCAACGATGAAACACGACATGCCAGAGTGATCCCGGTTGCGTCGTTTCTCTTCATCCGTCCAGCAGAAGAAAAGAAAGTTGTCGGCCAGATCAGCCAAACTGATCCACATCTTCTCGCCATTCAACACATACTCATCTCCCTCACGCCGGGCCGTCGACCGAGAACCCACAACGTCAGAGCCGGCACCCGGTTCGGTCAACCCGTACGTTGCCAGCTTCTCGCCCTTGGCTTGGGGCACCAGGTACTTCTGTTTTTGTTCCTCAGACCCCCAGGTGTATAGGGTCAAGGAGTTGAGACCTGTGTGGACCGACATTGCAACGCGCAAAAAAGTATCCACAGCTTCAAGCTCTTCGCATACGAGACCCAGCGAGATGTAATCGAATCCCGCCCCGCCGTATTCCTCGGGGATGCACACACCCAGCAGATTTAGCTCTGCCATCTTCCTGAAGATCTCCGGGTGGGCCTCCTGCCGCTCGTCCCATTCCTTGATGTATGGACCAACCTCTTTCTGGGCAAACTCGCGCACCGTCTGCACCAGCGCCTTGTGATCGTCAGTAAGATCAAAATCAATCATTTGCAATTTGTCCTTTAGTAAATTGGTTAGTTTGCTTTCAGGTACTTATCAAACCAGCGCACGATTTCCACGGTCGAGCGAATGCGATTCGGAATCTTACGCCAACCATGACCTTCATCAGGAAATAGCACGTACTCGACTGGCACACCGCGTTGTTTCAAGTTAGCCACCACCTGTTCCGCTTCGATTACCGGAACGTTAGTGTCATTAGCGCCGTGCAGAACGATGGTCGGGGCCTTTATCCGATCGATTCGGTGAATCGGTGAAAGCTGACGCAGCATCTCGAGCTGGGTATCGGGATCGCCATACTCGATCTTCGAGATTGCTGCCATCCACGGCTGCGTGTGCTTGAAGAAGGTTTCGAAATTGACCACGCCGAAGAGATTTGCACCGGCGGCAAAGAGTTCCGGATATTCGGTAAGTCCCGCCGCCACCATGTAACCGCCGTAGGAGCCACCCATGATGCCGATTCGTTTAGGATCCGCGACCCCGGCTTTCACCACATAATCCACGGTGGCTTGAATGTCCTTGACTCCGTTCACCCTGAGCGCGCCGTTGTCCAAATTGACAAATTTCTTTCCGAAACCCGATGACCCACGCACGTTCGGAGCGAAGATCGCAATGCCCTGGCCCAATAATGCCTGATAAGTGCTGTTGAATCCGGGTCGCTCTTGACCTTCAGGTCCTCCGTGAAAACTCAAAACAATAGGACCAGCAGACTTGGCTCCGGCCGGTCGATAAAGCCAGCCACTCAGCTCGAGTCCATCTTGCGCTTTGTAACGAACCAGCTCGGGTCTCACCAGCGAAGTCAGTGACACTCCAGCGTGCGGACTCCGGGTAAGTTGCGAGAACCGTTTTGTCCGCATCTCGAGAATCCAAACGTCAGGTGGTGCAGCCGCACCCGATGCGACCATCACCAGGCGCTCTCCATCCTTCGAGAACTCCATTCCTCCGGCAATCTCACTGGGAAGCTTTACCCCGGTCATTATCTTGTTCGTCTTAAGGTCGATGAAGGCAAGCTCGCTGCGTCCCGCGACGTTCCAGATCAAGGCAGCAGTATTTCCCTGGTGGTCGAGCGCGTAGTTGTTCAACTCAGCATCGTCCCGCGCCGCTATCACTTCGATCGGGCCAGGTTGGTCCGGTCTTTCCACATTTACTTTGGCAAAGACGAGAAGATCGCGGTCCTTATTCGAAACCAGATAGACAGTTTTTCCGTCAGGAGAAAAGCTGCCACCAAAAAAGGTGCCCGGTCCTTCGTGCGGAGTTAGCTTGGCTTCTTTCCCGGTTGCTATGTCGACAAGAAAAAGATCGTTATCGCCTCGGTTGATCAGACGAGAGAGAACTGCATACTTGCCGTCGCGGCTAACATCATTGATTCCACCCGTTCCTCGATTCTCAGCCACAAGCTTTATTTGACCCGTGGTCACATCAAGCAAGTACGAATCGGTCGTTGCAGCACTCCGACGATTTGAAGAGAAAGTCAGGAAGCGGCCATCACGAGTCCAATCCCCGAGAAAATTATTCTCCTTCCCTCCTTCGGTAAGCCTGCGCAAGCCGGTTCCATCAGGACGAACCACGTAGATCTGTTCGTTGAACCCGCCACCCGGTGCGACATTGAAAGCCAGCCACGCTCCATCCGGGGACCACGAAACAAATCCCACTGGGTCTTCAAGAGCAGTAACCAGAATGGGAAAATCTCCATCAATGGAGATGGTCCATAGTTGTGGTATCCCGCTTAGATTTGAGACGAAAGCGACCTGCTTTCCGTCCGGCGAGAAACTGGGAGAGCTGCAAGATCCGATGCGAGCCATCAAAGTGACCTGCCGTTCGAGATCCTGCGAGCTGGCGATCGAAACACACAGAATGATGAGAAGAACCGCAAACGCGTACGGAATTGATCGTCGCACAAAGGCATGCGGATGATTTGTGCAGGCTTCGAAACAGTTCATGGCTTGCCTTCCAGTTTTCAGGCGGGTTAAAGCGAAGCTTTCAGGATCTTGTGTCGCCCATCTTACCCGATCTTCTTTGGGCTCACGAAATGATGGCCCCGGGGCTGGTAACTACTGACTTCACCAGGCGGACAAATCCAAGCTGAAACTTTCGGCTCCGCCGCATTCCTTGCGGAAAGCCTCGGGCATACCAAACGCTCAGATATTTTTGTCCAAGCTATGACTCAAAGGGTGGAACAGTTTAGGCACTAGCCCCCAAGTAAGATTAGCGGTAAGCCGCAGTCTTACTCCAAGGGAGCCGGAAAGCCACGAAGGCAGTCACTAACGACGTTTGTTATACTTTTCCCTATGCCGAAAAAGAAGAATTCAGAGACAGTCACTGTCGGACTTGTGCAGATGAGCTGTGGGCCAAAGCCCGAAGCCAACTTGAAGAAAGCGCTCGCACGGATCGACGAAGCCGCAAAGAAAGGCGCCGAAATCGTCTGCTTACAGGAACTTTTCTGCTCGCAGTACTTCTGTCAGACCGAGGACATCGAACTGTTCAAGTTGGCGGAATCGATTCCTGGTCCATCCACTGAAGCACTCAGCAAGGTTGCGCGCAAGAACAAGGTCGTGATCGTCGCTTCACTCTTTGAGAAACGCACCGCCGGTCTCTATCACAACACCGCCGTAATCATCGACGCCGATGGAAAGATCGCCGGGAAGTATCGCAAGATGCATATTCCCGATGATCCGCTCTACTACGAAAAGTTTTACTTCACACCCGGTGATCTTGGATTCCAGACACACGACACCAAGTACGGAAAAGTTGGGGCTCTCGTCTGTTGGGACCAGTGGTTTCCCGAAGCGGCACGTCTAACCGCACTCAGTGGTGCTCAGTTCCTCTTCTATCCAACCGCCATCGGTTGGTTGCCTGACGAGGATCCTGAGATGAACCTGGCCCAACATTCAGCCTGGGAGACCATTCAGCGTGGTCATGCGATTGCCAACGGTGTGTATGTCGTCGTCGTTAATCGCGTGGGCCGTGAAGGCAAATTGAATTTCTGGGGTCAATCATTCGTCGCGGATCCATTCGGACGAATTATTGCAAAGGCCTCCGCCGATCAAGAGGAGACCTTGATTGTCGAATGTGACTTGAACAAGGTTGAGGTAACACGACAGAACTGGCCGTTTCTTCGCGACCGGCGAATCGATGCATACAACGGACTCAGCTACCGCTTTGGCGATCAAAAATGAGAATCAGTCTTCCAGACGTCGTTGGGGGCATTGGCGCCGCAACCCTCATGGTTACCTTCCTCCTACTTCAACTCGGAAGACTGGAAAGTAATCGCCTTCTCTACTCCATTCTCAACGCTGTGGGCGCAAGTCTGATCACCTTTTCCCTCATCTTCAATTTCAATCTCGCGGCGTTCATCATTGAAGTGTTCTGGATACTCATCAGCCTGCTGGGGGTTTATCGAGTACTCCGTCGGCGAACGGGTGATACATGAGCTCGGCCAACAAACAACCAGACAAGAAGACTCCGTCCGAACTCGGGTTATTCATGCCGGCCGAGTGGCGAAGGCACACGGCAACCTGGTTGACGTGGCCCAAAGATCCACTGACGTGGCCCGATCGGGTGCCGCAGGTTGAAGAGATCTACCTCGAGATGATGGCCGCACTCGCACCTAACGAAACAGTGAACTTGCTGGTTGATGATCAAGCGACAGAAGAGGCAGTGCGGCAACGCTGCAAGTTTGAAGGTCGAGAGAATATTCGATTCCACCATCTCGAAACCGTCGATTCATGGATTCGAGACTATGGGCCAAACTTTCTTATCAACGCGCGCGGCGATCTCGCATATAACCACTGGGTATTCAACGCCTGGGGGAACAAGTATGAAGATCTGAAGCGAGACAGTTCGGTTCCAGCGCGCCTCGAGCCAATACTCCATGCGCCTCGCTTTGAGCCCGGCATCGTCATGGAAGGTGGGGCGATTGAGGTAAACGGTGCGGGATGTGTGTTAACTACCGAGCAGTGTTTGCTAAACCCGAATCGGAATCCGCAGCTTAGTCGCGTCGAAATCGAGCAATACTTAAAAGATTATCTGGGTGTATCGAAGGTACTCTGGCTGAAGGAAGGTATCGCAGGCGACGACACAGACGGCCATATTGATGACATCGCCCGTTTCGTCTCCGTCAATCGCATTGTTTGCGCTGTTGAAGATGATCCCGCGGACCAAAACTTCGAATTACTCCACGAGAATCTGAACCGGCTGCAAGAGATGACGGACCCAGAGGGGACGAGATTTGAAGTGATTAAGTTGCCGATGCCAGGTTTTGTTGCCGGAACACAAGAGACGGGCGAGCGAAACCTCGAACGGCTGCCGGCGTCTTATGCAAACTTTTACATTGCTAACGGGGTGGTGTTGGTTCCGATATTTGGTAGTGCGAATGACAAGCGCGCGCTCGAGACGATTCAGAATCTATTCCCCGATCGACGCGCAGTGGGAATCAATTGCGAACCGTTGGTCTGGGGCATGGGAACGATTCATTGCGTCACTCAACAACAACCCGAAGCGTAGCGAGATTTCCAGCGGCGGATGAACGCGGATTACACGCATTGGAATTCCGTCGAATGTCGTTGGTTCCCGTCCCATTCACACCGGGCTAAATCTTCACCTGGGACCGATCATCTCTTTCGCTGCCACAATCGCCTCATCAAGGTCCTTCACGCGACCGTCCAACTGCATTTCGTAGATAGCCCGTGTGATGTCACCCATTCTTGGGCCAGGTTCTACCCCCAACTCCAACAAATGTCGGCCCATCAATATCGGCTCAGGTGGTTGTCGCTCAACGTCAAGCTCGCGGGCGCGATTGATGAACCACTCCTGGGCTTCCGCATCAAACCACTTCTCTCGCGGTACCCATTCAGCGTTCCGACCAAGCGAATCCGCTTTGGCGACTCGATAGAGCAGATCCAGCTCACACCTGCGCGCAAGTCTACGAAATGCACCATCACCAACTTCCTCACGTTTCTTATAGAACTCTCCTGGTTTTAAATGTTCGCGAACTAGGGCAACCACCTGCGAACGCACGTCGTAGCCCGACATGGTATGGATGTTCAATCGATCCAGGAACTTCTCCGTTGGCTCTACTCCTGCCTCTTCATGTCCCCGTGATCGAATGCGCCCTTCAACAAACTCCGTCGTTGCAGGCTTGCCAAAGTCGTGGGCCAGGGCCGCTAACATGATGGTAATTCTTTTCGCATAGGGAAGATCGTCAACCACTTCCCGGGCCCGATCCAACACTAATAAAGTGTGAACATACACATCGCCTTCCGGATGCCACTCAGGCTCCTGGTCCACACCAATGAGTGACTTGATCTCTGGGAACAGCTGATCGATCGCGCCCAACTTTCTCATCCACTCGACACCGAGTGACGGCTTCGGTGCAGTCAAAAGCTTTTCAATCTCTCCCCACACCCGTTCGGAAGGCAAATCACTGAGATCGACTGTTTGGCAAAGCGCGAGTGTCTTCTCTTCAATCTCAAATTCAAACCGAGCTGCAAATTGTGCAGCCCGTAACACCCTTAAGCTGTCTTCACCAAACGTAGTTGCCGAAACCGCACGAAGCATCCTGGCCTTGATGTCGGAACGTCCATCAAAGGGATCGAATAGTTCACCTGAAAGAGGATCCTGAAGAATGGCATTGACAGTGAAATCCCGCCGTCTCGCAGCGTCCTCGAATGACATCTCTGGATCGCCCTCAATGAAGAACCCACGGTGGCCCGTACCAGTCTTGCGTTCGCGACGCGGAATTGACACATCGAGATCGTGGCCCAGTTTGTAAACTGTGAAGGCCTCACCAACCACGTTGACCGGTCCAAATCGATCCAGGATGGTCCGAAGCTCTACCGCTTCAATTCCGTAAACTTCGAGGTCCCAATCTTTGGGAACTCGGCCCATCAATGGATCGCGTACACATCCGCCAACGAGCAGACCTCTGCCGCCGGCAGCCTGAACTGCTCTTGCCAGCTGGATCACCTTTTCAGGAATCTGTGACATGCGTTGACGCTCCGATACTTCAGTATCCTCAAGTTTACGGAGTGTGTCGACTAGGGTGGATTAGCTGTGTCAGGACTCGTCAGGCTTATCGACTACGATGTGAATGCCTCGAGTGGAAGGAATGCAACTGATGATTTGGACGCGATCGATCCTGGTTAGATCACTTCCTGCCTGGTGCCAGAGTTTTACCCAAAAGCTTCGAGTTGCGCCATGAATTGCAAAAGTAGATCCATCGTTCATCACGGCGACGGGCTCAGCCACAGTTCCATTGCGTAGTTCTGCCAGCAGTTCAGGAACGAACGGCTTGATTTTGTCGAACTGGACCAGCACGCTTTTATCGTCCACCTCAGCAGGCGGCAATTCAACTGGATCACCGCCCTCGAGCAAGAGCCGTGTTTCAGTTTGTAGATTCTGCTTTTTTACGATTGCCATACTCCTTGTCCTATAAGTTGAGGGGCTTGACCTGGTTGGGAGGCGATCTAGTTTCCGAAAGAGATAATCGTCAGCCTATTCTTTTAAACGGCGCAACAAGTGTTCCTGCAGGTCAGCAACCTTCACGCGCTCCTGCTCCCAGGTGTCGCGGTCGCGCACGGTAACGGCCTCGTCCTCCAATGATTGATGGTCCACCGTTACACAGAATGGCGTGCCGATTTCGTCTTGTCGCGCGTACAGCTTTCCGATACCACCGGTATCATCGTAAACCGCTCTCAGCGAGGGCTGTAATGATCTCTTGATCGCTTTTGCCATTCCCACAATTTCAGGTTTGTTCTTCGCGAGCGGCAACACAGCGGCCTTGATTGGCGCGAGATCGGGACTCAGTTTCAGAATCACTCGTGTTTCACCCTTGTCATTGGTGCGCTCGCTGTACGCCTCCATCAATAGCGCTAGCACAGAGCGATTGACACCCGCTGACGGTTCAATCACGTATGGATATAACCTCTGCTTGTTTGCTTCATCAAAGTAGGACAGGTCTTCTGTCGAATCAGGATTCAGCCGCTTTCCCTCCTCGTTCACTGGGCCCTTGGAATGAGAGCGCAGATCAAAGTCGGTTCGATTAGCAATCCCCATCAGTTCTTCAAACTGCTTTCGCTCGTCATCGCGTTCTGGGAAGAAACGATAGTAGATATCAACCGTGCGTTTCGAATAGTGGGCCAGTTGCTCTTTCTCAACTTCGTGTAAGTAAAGATTTTCGCGGTTGATACCGAGACGCGTGTACCACTCGACATAGGCATCAACCCAATACTGAAATGTCTCTTCGTCCTCGCCCGGTTTGACGAAATACTCCAGCTCCATCTGTTCAAATTCGCGGGTGCGCAGAATGAAATTTCCCGGTGTCACCTCATTGCGAAACGCCTTACCGAGTTGTGCGATCCCAAACGGGAGTTTTCGCCGCATGGCGGTCTGCACATTGTTGAAATTAATAAAGATGCCCTGCGCGGTTTCGGGCCGAAGATATGCAAGTGCGTTTGGATCCTCTTCAGCCACTGCACCCAATCTTGTTTGCAGCATTGTGTTGAAGGGACGCGCCTCGGTCCAATCGCTCGCGCCACAATTCGGGCATTTGACACTTGCTGGAAAGGTTTGACCGGCGGCTAATTCACCGTGTTCCTCAGAGACTTTGTCGGCACGGAATCTGCTCTGGCACTTACGACAATCAATCAACAGATCGTTGAAGGTCTCTTCATGACCCGAGTACCTCCACACTTGTCTGTGCAGGATGATCGACGAGTCGAGGCCTTCAACGTCATCGCGCTCATAAACCATCCACCGCCACCATGCTTGCTTAACATTGTTCGAAAGTTCAACGCCCAATGGACCATAATCCCAGGCGCTACCAAGCCCTCCATAGATTTCGGATGAAGGAAAAACGAAACCTCGCCGCTTGGCGAGGGATACGATTGTTTCAATGTTGGGTGCGGCCATATGACTGATGAAGATTCCCGGATAATGAATGCTGTTAGAACATTTCTCACGATCGTAGAAACAAAAAATCCCTGCCCCCCTTTGATCGCCGCCCTAACTTTCAACTACTCACAGATTACTCCTACTTGCTTGGCGTTTGAATATTCACATCGATCTCCTGAGTTCCGCCTCCTCTGAATATCCTGCCTCGATAGACGAAAAGCAGAACAAGCACAATGATCACGAATATTGCGACGATGGCAACAACACCGGTGCTGCCGCCTCCGCCACCCTCCGACTCAGCCATACGCGTACCTCCTTGACCGAAAACAATAAAAATTGTGGTTGTAAACTCTCGCCCGAAAAGCTTAACGGCTGAAACTTATTGGGGGTGACTGTTGTTACCATAGCTGCATCGAACGGTCAAACAAGCCTTCTGGTAGAAGGTTCTGTTTAGATACGACGGGCTTGCCCAAACAAGAGTGGTGCTCGCAGCTACAACGAGGGCTGCTCTTGAAGTCGGATGCCACGGTCGCAGCTACGAAGGAAGGCGACTCGAATCTCACTGGCTTTGCACTAATAGTCTGGTAAATAGGCGGCTCTGTCGCATCCCTTGCGTAAGCCTACGGCTTACCGTTAGCCAACCTGATTAGTCAGGCTATGCCTAAACCGTCCATCGCAGAGGCATAGCCTCGATCAAAATATATGACAACGTTCGGTAAGCCGTAGGCTTAC
>DATBMP010000398.1:0-4894 GCA_036554845.1 Pyrinomonadaceae bacterium | reverse complement strand
CTTCCACAATCGCTACCTTCGTCGTGATCTCGCCCTTAGGAATCAACGCCGGCCAATAGGCAACGATCTCTTCCACCTTTGGTCTGCCACCCGCGAAACCTGTAACTCCCGGTGGTCCAGTCAGAATCAATGGCGCGATCTCCTTTGTGAACCGTTCGATGGCAACTCGATCCTCGCCCCGCACTCCCACTCGCAGTTGCACTTCAGGCGCATCCGGCGATGAAGCGCCAGCCAACACTCCATGAGTCGCATTTGCCCCAACAAACTCAGTCAATATCTGATCAAACTTCAACCCTAGTCGTTCTAACCGCGCCCGAAGAATCTGATCGGCTGCCTTTGCCTTGTCGTAGGCATCCGGCCACGAATAAACCAAAGTCCCCACCGCCTTGTAACCCGCAGAGTAACTGATCGAGACCTTTAGAAACTCAGTTGCAGGTGTACCTTTGATTCCAAACACGCGCACTCGATCACGACCTGCGTCTTCGAGTCGAATCGTCGTAAAGTCTGCAACAACATCCGGTGTGATGTACTCATGTGGGTCGCCCATCTCGTACACCAGTTGTTCTTTGACTGAAGGAATATTGATCCAGCCGCCTGTTCCCTCGTGCTTGGTGATTACAAAAGTTCCGTCTGGTGAAGCTTCCGCAATGGGAAATCCAACATCAGCGAGATTAGGCACGTGGCGCCAATCGTACTGGCAGTTTCCACCCGAGCATTGGGCACCACATTCGATGATGTGTCCCGCAATCGTTCCCGCAGCTAACTTGTTCCAATCATCATTGGCCCAGCCGAACTCATGAATCATCGGTGCCAGTGACAAACCCGTATCGGTCGCCCGCCCTGTAATCACGATGCGCGCACCTTTATTCAACGCCTCGACCATGGGCCAGGCGCCAAGGTACGCATTTGCACTTTGAATCCGATCTCTTACTGTTGATAACGGCTCGCCCGTGTCCATATTCCTGAGCTCGATGTTGCGCTCAAGTAGCTCGTCGATTCGCGGCATGATGTCATCACCAGTCACCGTGCCAATCTTGAACTTTCCCTGCAGCCCCAATTCGCGGCCTACCTCACGCACGGCAGTGGCGCAGCCTTCAACGTTTACACCACCGGCATTCGCTGTGACGCGGATGTCTTTTTCAACCAGCGCCGGCATGATCCGCTTCATTAAGGGAATAAAATCTTTCGCGTAACCGGCATTTGGATCGCGCGAGCGCTGCTTTTGCATGATCGACATGGTTACTTCCGCCAGGTAGTCAAGCATTAGATAGTCAATTGGACCACCCTCAACCTGACGCACGGGGGCATCAAGCAGATCTCCCCAAAATCCCTGTCCGGCTGCTATGCGAATCTTCTGTTTCATTTCACTTGGTGTTTTCAAACGCCGATACGGGTAAGACAAACTGTCCCAGGTGGGGCCCGCTGTAGTTCAGACTGGTTCTCAAAGACAACTCGAGCACGTCGCGTGTCGCCTCAGGCGTGATGACCGCATCGACGAATCCACGGGCCGCCGCGTATTTAGCATCCAACTCGGTCTCGTACGTCTCACGCACCTTGTCCATCTGCGCGTTTAGTTGCTCGTCAGGCTGCTCGCCATTCTTTTTCATCTTTTCGAGTTGACTGCCAAAGGTGGCCTGGACCGCTGAATCGCCTTCCATTACTCCCATCCGACCGGTGGGCCAACTGTAGATAAAGTCCGGATCAAAGCCCTGCCCTGCCATCGCGTAGTAACCAGCTCCCGAGGCGTGATTGATCGTTAAGACAATCTTGGGCACGGTTGCGGTGGCCATCGCTTCAACAAACTGTGCGCCTGCTCGAATGATCCCCGAGTGCTCGGCCTCTGGTCCAACCATGAACCCCGACACATCCTGAATAAACAGCAACGGAGTCCGATGCCGGCTACAAGTTTCGATGAAGTACGCCACCTTCTCGGCCGATTCGGTGTAGACGATGCCACCAAATCGCGGAGGTCCTCCACCGGGACTGCGAATCATTCCTCGATTGTTAGCAATTACTCCTACCTGAATCCCATGAATTCTGCCATGACCCGTGATCATCTCTTTCGCGTAGTCGGCTTGAAACTCGTCAAGTTCTCCCTGATCAAGCAAACACTCGAGCAGATGACGCATGTTGTAAGGCTGTCGATGATCTTCAGGAATGATGTCGTACAACTCGGTTGCCGGCCGCGCGGCTGGCCGACTCTCTGTTATCGAGACTGTAGTAGGTGGTCTAACTGGAAGTTCAGAGACAAACTCACGAATTTTGGTGATCGCAGAATCGTCGTCAGCAACTCGGTAATGTGCCACCCCGGAAATCTCGTTGTGTGTTCGAGCACCACCCAATGCTTCGTTGTCGATCGTTTGACCCGTGGCGCCTTTAACGAGATTGGCGCCGCCTAGTCCCATGAAAGAAGTGCCTTCAACCATGATGATGATGTCAGACAATGCAGGCAGATACGCGCCACCCGCGATGCACGGGCCCATCACCGCTGCGATCTGTGGAATCTTCAGATAGCGGCGCATGACCGAGTTGTAATAAAAAATTCGCGACGCGCCGTATTGTCCGGGAAAGACACCCCCCTGATAAGGTAGGTTTACACCGGCGGAGTCCACCAGATAAACAATTGGCACATGCGAACGCATGGCGATCTCCTGCGCTCGCAGAATCTTTTTGATGGTCTCAGGCCACCAAGATCCAGCCTTCACCGTTGCATCGTTGGCAACTATAACGACTTCCCTACCCTCAACGCGCCCTACGACTGTTACGACGCCGGCAGCGGGCGCTCCACCATCGTATTGATCGTACGCGACGAGCAATCCAATCTCTTGCGATTCTGAGTCGGGATCAAGGAGCAGATCGATCCGTTCGCGAGCCGTTAGTTTGCCCTGTTTGTGCTGGCGATCGATCTTGTCCGCACCCCCACCCAACCGCAGCTTCGCTTCCAGCTCCTGGAGCTCTGAGGTTAATTCACGCAGTCGTTTATTGGATGGTTTCGCTAACGAGGTGTCAGTCTTTTTCATGATCAGAGTGGGTAACTATAGCAGGGGCGAGTAAATACGGCGACTCTGCCATCTGAACGCGGTCTCCGAAAACGTCCGAGCAGTCAGCTCTCGGTGTGCCCGTACCGCGCTGCCCAAATTCAGTTCGGCTTAGCTGTATCCTTGCGGCTAGACGCAGGGTCCGAAAAGTAATGCACAGCCCCGGGCGCAAGTGACTTTTGTGCAAAGCCCAAATACCACCTTCTGAGGCCCCGTCGGGTCTCCTTTATATAAGGAGTGGCTATCTGACCAGGTGGACGCTGCGTTTTTCCTCAATTAGTTGGGAGCTCAGGGGCGAGACTCCCCTCGCGCTTTTTACTTCCTCGAGGGTCAATTTGCCGCATCTTTATTGCGTTCAACACTTGCAGGCGACAAAAGTCTTATCACATCGTTGAACTGCTGCTATTATGGTTTGAGGCAATTCGCCCGGTGCTCGACGTCTCAGTCCCAGAAGATGTCGAGACGTCACAATCTAACCGGTCCCGGCACTTCTTTCCGGTCAATCCCGCTTACAAGCACCGAAACAAATACTCAGGAGTTTGTCTGTAATGAACTGTGCTTCTCCCACATCTCGCAGAGGTCTTAGACGACTGAGTGTTCTCTTCCTGCTCGTCGTCGCATTTGCATTACTTACGCCTTTCGTCATCAACGTAAGTTCCGGTAAAGTGACCGACCCTACGATCGCGCCCCAACAGCCCGCACCTTCGGCGACTCCCAAAGCCCCGGCTCGCGTACGGCCCAATTCGTCAACTGGCACCACCAGCCTTTTCACAATCACTGGCAGCAGCGGCAGTACTGACTTTGGCGACTACGTATCAGACACCGGAGGTCTAAATACCTCCTATCGATTTTATGTAGAGGTCCCGCCGGGACAGTCACGGTTGGTGGTTGATCTTTTCGACGCCGACATCGGAATCGGCGGCGCAGGTGAAGCGACAGCAGGACGTGACCGTAATCGTGGCACTTATGACAGTTCCGCGGACTACACCATCTTCAGTCCGAATGGAACACAAAGAAACACATCATTCACAACAGGAACTGCTACTGGTCCAGCGGGTAGCGACAACGCATGGCTAACACTGTTCGATACGACCGGCGACACCATGCGAGATAATTTCGGTACCGTTGCCTACAACAACAATGACGGCTTAATACCTTTCGCCGGCAATTGGATTGAAACGAATGATAATAACAACGCCGCCTCTGGCGAGATTCTGATTACCGGTGGTGAGCTGCGTATCGAAGACAACGGCGGAGGTCTGTCAACAATCGAGCGTGAAGCAAATCTAACCGGGCAGGGATTCACTACTGCAACGCTCAGCTTTAACGTTAGAACTCAGAACGTTGAGGCCGGCGATCAGATGCGAGTCCAGGTCTCAAACAACGGCGGTGGATCGTGGACCACGCTTGAAACTTTTACGGGAACCATTGCCGCAACAACTCGCAGCTACGACATTACGAGTTCAATCGCAGCGAATACTCGCGTGCGATTTATTCATGTCACTGGTTACACAGGTACGGATCGCTTTTTCGTAGACAACTTTCTGATTGCCGAGAATGGCGTTGACGCCGGTCACTGGGAAGTCCGTGTGAACATGTCAGGTAGCGTAACCGCCGGCGACGACATCAACGCCCTCGGGATGCGCTCTCACGACGGCACGGCTGGCGCGGGCGGGACTGAGTTCAATTTTTACGTGGACTCGATAGCCGCGTTGGGCGCGAACCCACCAGCCTCAGGAACAACTTCACGCAGTTATACCTTTCATCCGTACATCACTTCAGGTTGCAACTGCTCAGAAAACGATTTCGACTTTGATAGCAACAATGGGAACGTGGGCTCGATGACCTTTACCGAC
>DATBMP010000031.1:0-7316 GCA_036554845.1 Pyrinomonadaceae bacterium | reverse complement strand
AGCGCAGCGTTGGACCTATTTAGGTTCAGCGATGACACACCCGCAGTTCTTGCAGACGGTCAATGAAATCAGCTCTGACGCACGTACCCAGATCGAACAGATGTCGGAAACTTATCGCTGAGCGTTCATCAGGGTTGGAGGAAATGATGCACAGGACAAAATCTGTCGTTTGTA
Source organism: Pyrinomonadaceae bacterium (assembly GCA_036554845.1). GTDB lineage: Bacteria > Acidobacteriota > Blastocatellia > Pyrinomonadales > Pyrinomonadaceae > PSRF01. Next base: position 7,142 of record DATBMP010000031.1, on the reverse strand, counting down.
TGTTGGTGCTGGGTCTTGCTACTTCCGAAGCATGGGCCCAGCGCCAACCTGGCACGCTGCGAAAGGTCACGCTCGAGGAGTTCCGCTCGGCCGCACCCTTGCGGTAAGCCTGCGGCTTACCGAACCTTCATAAATTTTGATCGAGGCTATGCCCTAAAAGAGGAACAGTTTAGGCATACCCTGATATTTAGGTTGGAATAACGGTAAGCCGCAGGCTTACCGCAAGGGTGCGGCAGAGCCGTACCCAAGAAGACTTTTTGTGCTTCCGAACCGGAAGAACAACAGGTGCCCGATCGAAGTACTGGCTACACGCGATTCATAGGCGGTAACTTGCAGCCGAACACTGAAACGCTGCCCTATCGCGGAACCTCAGCAGGTGGTGGTTATTCAACGGTGGACGATTTATTGAAGTTTGCGACCGCGCTCGAAAAACACAAACTGCTGAACGCGCAGTACACAGAGATGCTGACAACCGGTAAGGTCGATACACCGGGTGGAAAGTACGCTTATGGATTCAGCGATGCGATCGTTAACGGTGCGCGCTGTTTTGGCCACGGCGGCGCCCCAGGGATGAACGGCGAACTCAAAATCTGTCCCGGACCAGGTTACGTGATCGCGGTGTTGTCAAACATGGACCCACCAGCGGCAAGTCGCGTTGCTGATTTCATCGCTAACCGGTTGCCAGCGAAGTGAGAAACTCCTGCGTCAGATCTTTTTTCCACTCACGCAGTCTCATGGATCAAGTACCAAGAACGGTCCTTTTGAATCGGCGTAATCTGTGGATATCAGGAGGTTTTTGTTAAATGAGTCTTAGGACCCTTGGCATCTCTCTTTTCTCATTCATGCACTCAGGTGGACGTCACCTGTAACCGCGAATTCTCCGGCAAGGGGCCGTCCCTTTTCGATCAACCTGATTCGGCGAAACTGTGTGTACCCCGCCCGATGGTTTGAAAAAAATGAGACCGCTGCGTCTATCTGAAGCGGGAGCAGGAGCAGGTCCCGCTGGTTTTAACCAGGAGGTGTTAGGTATTGGTTTAACTTCGGGCAGCGGATTGATTGCCACCATTGTGTCGCTTAAGTAACGATTTCGAATGTTGATGCGATAAAAATACTCTTCGTTTCTGCCACAGTCGTAAGTAGCCCCGTGCAGCGCATCGAGCAGTTCCTCCGCTGATATTGACTCCGCCGCGATCTGCTTCCCCATTAACAGTTCCGTTTTTTCGATCCTGTCCAGGGCCGCATGCGTTGTTCGAACAGACTCGGAGTCGGGTTTTGATAACAGGTAGATGCCGAATGATCGGTCGGCTGCGGCCAGGAGATTGGCACGCTCTTCTGCCACTCCTTGATTGTAGTAAGCGTCGGCCCACCACGGTGCAAGTGTGGTCGCCCGTCGAAACGCGTCAACGGCTTCACGGAACTCCTCAGGGTTCCTGGGCTTGGCATGGCTGTATAACGTCTCGCCAAGCCGATTTGCGATCTGCGCTTCTTCAGGAATGGCTGGCAGTGGTTTGATCTCCTGTGCAAGCTTCATGATTCGCTCACGCAGATCATAGTCCCCGGGCCATTCACTCAGTCTCTTGACCAGCAGCGTAAGCTGTTCTCGAGGCGTTGTTGCGGGCGCCACAGTAGTCTGCGCATGAGCCGGCAACACGCACATCACAAGAATAGTCAAAAACCAGGCCAATGATTTCATCGACGTTTATCCTCCACTGCTTTTCTTTAGCGAGTTGAGATCCTGTACGTGCCTTTCCAGCAACTTCTGCAAGCGATGCAGGTCATGCAACTGGCTTTCGGTTAGCTTTGTCAGCCTTTCCACTTCAGCGCGCGCCACGCGTCGCGATGCATTGTTGTAGACCGCGGCAGTCGTAAGCTTGATTTCGGTAATTAATAAAGCGACCCGTGGATCAGAAATAGTGCTCTCAAGTAAACCACTCACGAACTCGGCTGACTCTGTTGGATCGTTCGCTGCGGCCCGCCCGTTTCGATAATCTTCAATCTGTTTGACGATGAACTCAGCATCATCGGCAACACGCGCTTTGTCCGGCGCGAGCCCCACGCGCTCTATGGCGTTGATGAGTGCCGTCGGTTCCGGCTTGATACCGCGTGCTCGAATCCACTGGACCAAGCGAGCTGCCTTTGCTGCGTCGAAATCTTTGAAAGCGTCTACGATGCCTCCGCGAACTTTATCTATCGCTATATCAGCGATGGTGCCGAGCACTTCGTTTTCAAACTCTGTCTTGGCTTTCACAGCGAGTTGTTCCCATTCCGCGAAGTCCTCGGCTCTCTTGCTGAAACCCAGACGCTTCATTGCTTCGATGTCTTTGTCGATCTGCTTTTCCAACGCCGCACGTCGCTGATTGACCGCTTTCTTAAGGGTCTCAGTAAAGGTCGCTTCGCCTTTGTTGTAGGCGGCAATGCGATCGTTGAGCGCTGCTTGCGACGCTCGACATTCTGCGACTAGTTCAGGTGTCTTTGGTTTGTTAATGCAACGTCCGTCATGAAGCGAAATATCCTGAGTCAGCTGGTCGTATTCGGACACCAACTTTGCACGCCGTTTAGACAGGTCCGTATCTTGGCCCAGGGCCTTTGGAACCTCGGGCAATTCGCTTTCTTGTCCTGTGACGGGTATCGGGAAGAGTAATAACAAACCCAGAAGGAAGAGGATTTGAATCTGCATGGATCTCTATTTCGGAAGGGGGGTTCTGCGTTTCAGTTTATGCACAGGAAAGCTAACGAGGCTTTGAGCCTCTTCTTGGAGCTTTTCCAAATTGCTCTTTGGCTTTGCATCACGCTTGGGAGGAGGTGGAACTTCCGCCTGCCGAGTTCGCTGCTTGCGTGGCCGCTTTAAGGCGGCGGCATCACGTTCCGCGATTGCGTCCTGGTTTGCTTGTTGCTGCGCGTAGATCTTTGCGATTCGCTCTTCCTCGGAAACAGGTCGGCCGGCGTTCTCAAGCTGGTCCACTTCAGTCCTGGCTCGTTCTATTAACTCTCGTTGTTTGTTTACTGCGTGCGTGAAGTCGGGAACTTGCCCGGAAACAACCGGAGGCGACTGGCCCATCGAGCATGGCACGCCACGGGTTTCACCATTAAGCGCATCGAGCGCTTCACCCAGGAGATTTCGTGACTCGGTAAACGAAGGTTCCACACCTGGCGCCGGGTTCGCTTTGGCGACGGCCTTTCCCATGATGTCAACGGCGCAGTTTAGTTGCTTCCATACTGGATGAGGACCGCTAAAATCGCGTGTTACCGGTTTGCCGGGCGTACGCAAATCCGAGGAACCAGGATTGGAAGGCTTCAGTCCAAAGAGGTTGCTACTGTCGGCGGGTTTGAGTTCAGTGTTACCACGCGCGGCCTCCAACTGATCTCTTTGCGCTCGGAGCGACTCGTGCTCGCGACGCTTGGCCTCTTCTCGGGCTTTGCGCTCGGCGATTTCAATCTGTTTCCTCGCGTTATTCAGATTCTCTCGGTAAAGAGTGGAGTTGGGATCCTTCTCGACGGCACGCTCAAAATATTGGGCAGCGAGGGTCCAATTCCCAAGGTTCTGCGCTCTCACTCCCAGGTCGTTCAGCTCACGAGCTTCTGACAGGCGCGGATCCAATGCCGGCGGTGGAGGCTCGCTGCGACCATCACCGCGCGGTGGGGACGGGTCGGGACGGCAAGGAACTTGGCGCCATTTGCCGTCAATCCACTCAGTACATGTCCCAGTTCCTCGGCCGGGAATCTGTGAGTAGAGAATGTGCGGGAAAAAAAGAAGCGCTAGTACGAAGAGAGCAGAGACGGTAAATGGCGGGGGTTTCATGGATCGCTCCGGGTGCAATTGGGAGTTGACATGCGAGCCGGACGAATTTCAAGGCCCTGTACGTATGTATAACGACGGCCCCGACAGAGTCAATAACAATCTGAGTCGCGCAAAACACCACCAGCAGATTTTGTGAATAAGGGACAGGACGAACTGTTCGCCCAATCTCGATCTACTGGTTGGCAGTGAGGAAGGCGCTCATCTTCTGATGAACTAAGTTGATTGCCTTGAGCGGCCGGATTAAAACCTTGAACTCGACGATCTTACCTTCCTCGTCCCACTTGATCAGATCGATGCCGTTCACGCTGATACCATCAATCTCAACCTCGAACTCCAGCGCTGCATCCCGAGGCCCAGTGAGTTCTCGGACATAGTGAAAAGATTCGTTGAAGAACACGTGAAACGCGGCGGAGAGATACTTGACCGTAATATCTTTGCCAACTTGCGGCGTATGGACCACCGGCGAGTAGAACGTGACGTTGTCTGCGAGAAGCGAACTGAGGCCCTTAGTGTTTTGGTTGCGCACGAGTTCGTGCCACGTATCAATGGTTGGGATAGTCATTTATAGCCTCCTGCTCCCAGCTCGGGACTGATCCGACGACGGTTGCTTACAGACGAGTAGTGAGTTTCTGATCCACAGATTACACCGATAACGCATATTCTATTTCTTCCTATGGAGTGAATCTGTGCAATCGGCGTAATCTGTGGATAATTCAGCTGCCCCTTTCAAAGCCAACCCTCTCCCGCAAATCGAGACCTCTGAAATAGCGCAACCCATTGAACCGCCTCAACGTACTAAGGCAAAATTGCGGCTAACTCGATCTACCTGGAGGAAGTCAATGAAAACAAAGACCCTGGTGCTGCTGGTGCTACTACTCGTTACTGTGTCCGCTTCGGCGCAGAAGAAAGCTCATACTAACGACACGGTACCACCGCTGATTCCGATGAAGGATTTCTTTCGAAATCCTGAGAAGGTTGCGTACGCGCTTTCGCCGAACGGTGAGTATCTGGCATTTCTCCAGCCCTGGGAGAAGCGGCTGAATGTGTTTGTCGAGAAGATTGGTTCCGGCCAACCGGCAGTTCGCGTTACTAACGCGAAGGCCCGCGACATCTCCGGTTATACCTGGAAGGGCGATAATCGCATTGTTTACGTGCAAGACACCGGTGGTGATGAAAACTTCCGGCTCTACGCGGTTGGTATCGACGGCTCAAATCCCAAAGATCTGACGCCGTTCGAAAAAGTTCGCGCGCAGATTATCGACCGGCTCGAACGCAACGATAATGAGATCCTTGTCGGTCTTAATAAACGCAACCCACAGATCCACGACGTTTATCGCATCAACGTCAACAGCGGTGAGATGCAGATGATTGCTGAAAACCCTGGCAACTACACAAGCTGGGGTACCGATTGGGATGGAAACCTCCGCATCGCTATCACCACGGATGGCGTGAACAACACGCTGATGATGAGGGAGACCGAAGCCGACAAGTTTGCTCCAGTTGTTACGACCACGTTCAGAGAGACGATCACGCCGTTAGTATTCACCTCTGATAACCAGCAGCTCTATGTAGCGACCAATATCGGGCGGGACAAGACAGCGATCGTCAAATACGACGTCGAAAACAAAAAAGAACTTGAAAAAATTTACGAGCATCCCGAGGTGGACGTTGCAAATCTGCTTAGCTCTCGCAAGCGACGCGCGATTACCGGAGTTTCTTACAACACAGACAAAACGCACTACCATTTCATTGATAAGCAGCGAGCCGATCTCCAGAAAGATCTTGAGCGTCGTTTGCCGGGCTATGAGGTGCGTTTGGCCGGCTGCAATCGTGAAGAGGACAAATGCCTGGTGCGCACGTTCACTGATCGCTCACTCGGCGCTTACTACTTTTACGATCTGAAGTCGAAAGACTTCCGCAAGCTTTCTGATGTAAGCCCGTGGCTCAACGATCAGCACCTGGCGCCCATGAAACCTGTCAAATACCAGAGCCGCGACGGGCTGACCATTCATGGCTACTTGACTCTTCCCAAGGGGGTGCCGTCCCGCAATCTTCCGGTAGTTGTGAATCCACATGGTGGTCCATGGCTGCGAGACTCATGGGGCTATAACCCTGAGGTACAGTTCCTGGCGAACCGCGGTTATGCCGTACTGCAGGTTAATTACCGCGGCTCAACCGGGTATGGTCGCAAGTTTTGGGAAGCCAGCTTCAAACAATGGGGCAAGGCGATGCAAGACGACATCACCGATGGCGTCAAATGGTTAATCAAGGAGGGGATCGCCGATCCTAAACGCATTGGTATTTATGGCGGCAGCTACGGTGGTTATGCCACGCTGGCCGGACTCACTTTCACACCTGAACTGTACGCCGCCGGAGTTGATTACGTTGGCGTCGCTAACATCTTTACTTTCATCAAAGCCTTTCCACCGTACTGGAAGGCGTACTTGGAGATGGTTTACGAGATGGTTGGGCATCCGGAAAAAGACAAGGATCTGCTGACGGCGGCTTCTCCGGTTTTCCACACTAAGAACATTAAGGCTCCGTTGTTGATTGCACAGGGAGCGAACGATCCGCGCGTAAACAAAGCGGAATCAGATCAGATGGTCGAGGCCCTGAAGGCCCGAGGGATTGAAGTACCCTACATCGTGAAAGCCAACGAAGGACATGGCTTCTCAAATGAGGAGAACCGTTTCGAGTTTTATCGCGCGATGGAAGAGTTTCTAGGCAAACACTTGGGTGGCAGAGTAGAGAAAACGGATAAGTGAGTCACTTGGAACTCGGTACAACGACTTAAGGACACCACCGGCTTCAGATGTCGTCTGAAAACTCTTCCCGCTGATACTGACCTTCATTCCACAGCGAACTGGATTTTCACACAGTCTCTGAAGCCGGTGGTGTCTTATTATTTTTTTCCGATCTTCGAAATAAGTCGAAGAACAGCATGCCCTTTCCACATCCAAAATCCTGAAAGGATCATCACCGGAAGGAAGACAAAGCGAACGGCGGGAGCGTAATTTGGAATTTCCTCAAACGGACTATAGATGTAACCGATATTCGGAATGGCAAAGACGATGTGAATCCAGCGGAAGATCGAACGTTTGGTGGCTTCATTCATATAAATTTCTCCGTATTGGAACCGCTTTGCACAAAGAGTCCTTTTTGTAGTTCCGGCTCGGCCGCACCCTTGCGGTAAGCCTGCGGCTTACCGAACCTTCATATGTTTTGATCGAGGCTATGCCTCAAAGATGGAACAGTTTAGGCATAGCCTGATATTTAGCTTGGAATAACGGTAGGCCGTAGGCTTTACCGCAAGGGTGCGGCAGAGGCGTACCCAAAAGACTTT
>DATBMP010000353.1:0-3286 GCA_036554845.1 Pyrinomonadaceae bacterium | reverse complement strand
ACAAGTCCGAGACGCGGAGAACTACCGGCAGTCTCAATATGAAGCGTGGGACATGCTGAGCGGTCGTGTAAAACCTCATCTCGGCGGAGCGGAAAAATATCTCGACATCATCGGCGGCAATTACTATGTCCATAATCAGTGGATTCTCGGTGGCTCTTTCATCGAACAGTCCAATCCGCGCTATCGACCGTTTCGCGAGATGGTGATTGAGGTCTACGATCGCTATCGACGCCCACTCTTTATTGCGGAGACTGGAATTGAAGACGAAGAACGTCCGAATTGGTTCCGCTACGTGGTAACGGAAGTGTTCGCCGCGATGGAGCAGGGAGCGCAGCTTGAAGGCGTTTGTCTTTACCCGATCGTGAATCATCCTGGTTGGGATGATGAGCGACACTGCTACAACGGGCTTTGGGACTACCCGGATGACCATGGCAGGCGAGAGATCTATCAACCACTCGCGGATGAACTGCAACGTTTGCGAAAACAGTTTGAAGAAATGACTCGAAGGATTTCTGTGTGATGCGTGTACTGGTTACAGGTGGAGCAGGTTACATCGGATCTGTGGTTGTTGAAGAGTTACTCAAAGACGGCCACAAGGTAGTTGTCTACGACAACCTCGTTAAGGGCCACCGTTCGATGGTTCCGGCTGAAACTGAATTCATCGAGGGTGATCTTCTCCAAACAGAGAACCTTCGCGACGTTCTCACACAGCATCAGATCGAAGCTGTGATTCATATGGCGGCCGATTCTTTAGTCGGAGAGTCGGTTGAGATTCCTGCCAAATATTATCGAAACAATGTGATTGGAAGCTTGTCGTTGCTCGACGCGATGCGCGCCGCAGAGGCGAAGCGACTGGTCTTCTCGTCAACGGCTGCAGTCTACGGCGAACCTGCCAAACAACCGATCGAAGAGACCGACCCAACTGGTCCAACGAATCCTTACGGGCAAACTAAGTTAACCTTTGAGCAGGCGCTGCCGTGGTACGAGCGCGCTCACGGAATACGCTCGGTTTCTTTGCGCTACTTCAATGCGGCGGGTGCCACCAGGCGCTGTGGTGAGCTGCACGATCCTGAAACCCATCTGATACCGATCGTGCTTCAAGTTGCGGCTGGGAAACGCGATCACGTCGATGTGTTTGGAGATGATTATCCAACCAGAGACGGGACGTGTGTGCGGGATTACATTCATGTCGTCGATCTAGCTCGTGCTCACATTATGGCGTTGGGTATCCTTGACGACCGAAGTGCGATCTACAATTTGGGATGTGGTGGCGACGGATATACTGTGAAAGAGGTGATAGATCTTGCGCGAGAGGTTACAAACAGGGATATCCCGGTGCGGGTTGTCGCGCGTCGTGCCGGCGATCCTGCTGTCTTGATTGCAAGTTCTGAACGAATTAGGCAGGGCCTGGGTTGGGAGCCGAAGTATCAGGACTTGAGAATGATAATCGCGTCGGCATGGGAGTGGGAGATGTCCAGGTGAGGGTGCGGGGGAAGTCGGATTGAGGATTTGTGATTACTACTCACGGTTTGGAAATGCTTGGTTCGCGTTTGCGCAGTCGATAAGTTAAATTCAGTTTGAGTGGATTCAAGAGCAATCCGAGGTTCGCGTTTCGCACCCTCAGTCAGCTTTGCACAAAACAGTCAGCAAATAGTCGGCTCCGCCGCACTCCTTTCGGTGAGCCTACGGCTTACCCAACGTTCTCATATATTTTGATCGAGGCTAAGCCTCAAAGGTGAAATAGTTTAGGCATAGTCTGATGTTCAAGTGAGACAAACGGTAAGCCGCAGGCTCCGTAAGGATGCGGCACGGCCGGAACGCAAAAGACTATTTGCAAAGTCTCGGCAATCCAACTCAGAACTATGGAAGATACGGAAAAGCTACGAAACGCTTTCCAGGAGTTGTATGACCAAACCCCACGCCTCTTTTGTGCGCCGGGCCGGGTAAATCTCATCGGTGAACACACCGACTACAACGAGGGTTTCGTTCTTCCCATGTCCGTCGATCGGCGCACGGTCGTCGCCGCCGCTTCCGCCGATGACCGGTGTATCCGCGTTCATTCTTTGGATCTCAACGATCAGGCAGAAATAGATCTCAATAAAGCGTACCGGCCCGGTGATCAGGAGTGGCTCAGTTACGTTGAAGGTGTTGCTCGTTTACTGGATGAAAGTGGTGCCTTAATCCCTGGCGCGAATCTGGCAATCAGTTCCGACGTGCCGATCGGTTCCGGCTTGTCTTCTTCCGCGGCGCTCGAAATGTCCGTAGCTATCGCGCTGGTTGGATTGGCAGGCGCAAGAGTTGATTTGGTTAAGCTAGCGCTACTTGCTCAACGCGCAGAACATATCTATGCCGGAGCTAAGGTTGGTGTGATGGACCAACTGGCCTCCGCCTTCGGGCAAAGAAAGCACGCGTTGTTGATCGACTGCAGATCCCTTGAACGCACAATGATTGAACTAAACATCGGCGATCGTGTCGTAGTTGTTTGTGATACGGGAGTTAAGCACTCGCTGGCTTCTTCGCAGTACAACGAACGACGTGAAGAGTGCGTGCGTGGAGTTGAGTTGTTGCGAGCGAAACTGCCCGGGATAGCATCGTTGCGTGATGTTAGTGCGGCAGAGTTTGACGAATATTCCGAACTACTTCCTGAACCAATTCGCCGTCGCTGCCGGCACGTAGTGACCGAAAATGGACGTACGCTCCGCGCTGCGGATGCATTGCGTCACGGTGAGATCGCATTCTTTGGAAAAATGATGCGCGAATCACACCAGTCTTTGCGCGATGACTATGAAGTGAGTTGCAAAGAGTTAGACCTGATGGTCGAACTTGCTTTGCAGCATGAAGGAGTTGTCGGTGCCCGAATGACGGGTGGTGGATTCGGAGGTTGCACCGTTAACTTGCTTGACCGAGCAGTTCTCGATTCATTTTGCGAGTCGATTGCTCAGGATTATCAAGAGCGCACCGGGATACAGACATCGATCTATGTTGTTGAAGCAGCAGACGGTGCCAGGGAGATCAAAGGATTAGAGTAAGGAGGGGAACCTGTCGGTAAAGGATCAGGTTGTCACAACAGGAACCTGAGACTGGACCGGGTTGTTTCAAAATGTCAGACAAAGGGATCACGATTCCACGCCCCGAATATCCGCGTCCACAGTTTGTTCGAGATGACTGGTACAACTTAAACGGCGAATGGGAATTTGCTTTTGACGATAAGAACGAGGGCATCGCAGAGAATTGGTTCGATGGTCGCACTTTACCGATGCGCATCGTGGTCCCGTTTGGCTATCAA
>DATBMP010000284.1:0-10552 GCA_036554845.1 Pyrinomonadaceae bacterium | reverse complement strand
TCGTTGGCGTCAATGCTTAGTTCATGAATATGCCGCCCTGATACTCCTTCGCGGAAGACCGATCGCTGACCTTTCAGTTCAATCTTCCAGATCGTTTCGAGGTCGCTGAAGTAAACGTTACCAGAGCGATCGACAACGATTCCCGTAGCAGGATGAGCTGCTAATTCATTCGCCTGGGCCAGTAACAGGATAACTGCAGCCAGAATGATTCTCTTCATTCTCACCTCGCGTTAATTGCCCGTGCAGTTGCTCGAACAACGCTCGACCTTGATGTCCCGCACGGCGCGCAATACGCCATCGTCGCCACGTTTCAACGTGAGTACCGCGCCAAAGCTGCCCAACTCGGTGGCCTTTCGCTTCTGGTCTTCACTAACAAAGGGATCATCCGCAAACAGATACTCATCGATCCAGTACTCCGGATATCCTGGTCCAGAAACATATGCATGAATATGAGCCGCATTACGACTGTTGGGGTACGAGCCGGGCTTGATGGTTCGGAATTCATAACGGCCGTCAGAACCGGTGGTCATCATTCCATGAATTCGCGTTCCTCGATTATTGCCTCCTGTTGTTGTGTAAACGCCGGTGGCATCCGTCTGATACACATAAAGATTGATTCCTTCTAGAGGCTTACTACCATCAGGCGAGTAGATTGTTCCTGAGACGATCAGGGGCTCGCCAGGTTCCTTGTCGGTGACGGTGGCAATCTTCCAAGAGGCTTTCTTCGATTTGGAATCCGTAACTACTTCAGCCATAGATTGCCTGGTTGAACAACCGACTAAACCAACTGCCGCGAGGTCGAACATGGGGATCCCGAGTGCGAGCACCGAAGCCTGTCCCAGAAAACTACGTCTAGATACTTGAACTGTTTTCATGACTACCTCTTTCCCTCCAAACCTTTTCCTTTGCCGCCCTTCTGCCAAAGATCGATCAACTTCTTCTTGAACATGGAATTGTCGCTCCAGTTGTTCTCTAGTTGGCCCTTCCAGAGTTGCAGCATTTGTTCGTCAAGTTGCAGCACTCCTTCACGCGTAACGCCTGCTGGCGGCGGCGCCAGCAAAGCTAACCGGTCATACACGCGAACTCGTCCGGCAGCATCCACACGCGACAACAAGTGCCAAAGCGTCAGCGTGTCGCGAGGCCGCGATTCCGAAAGCACCTGATCCAAAGATGAACCCGCATCGCCGGGTTCGAAATCGAGTTTCCAAAGAGCGTTGCGAAATGTGGTTGAGGCATCTTCGAAATACGGCGTACCTGGACCAATACCTGGTCTCGTAGCACAGGCAGCGCCAGCAGGGACCATCGATTCACGATCCTTTAATTGCAATGCCACCCACCCAGAAGTTACGTGCAGGATTCCGCCTCCCTGCTCATCAACTTCCAACGTGTATGCGCATCCCATGTCGGCCGCAACACCTGATGGCGTGTTAACAAAAAACAGGCGGGGTGGCGCCCAAATACGGGCACTCATTTTTCCGTGTGCAAGTTCAAGGCGATGTTCGGTCGGTTTCGTTTCGACTAAACGAATTCTGGTGTTGGGATCGATCTCAACTTCGCCAATCTGGCCCACATCAATTTTCGCGCGAGAAGAATTGTCCGTTTCGAGCCACTCGCCAAGTGGCAGTTGACCCTTTCCTTTTATGGTTGTGTTTCCGATTCGCAAATCACCGCCGAGACTAACCACATCCCAAAACGGTCTCGACTCTCGTCGCACAAACCATAATCCAACTAACGTCACGCCTATTACCAGTGAGGCTGCAACGGCGACCAACCGCGGCCGCCAGAGGCGGAACTTTCGCGTCTCCGAAGCTACCTCAGCAGTTTGAGTTTGGTATTGAGAAACGACTGTCTCCCACAGTTCGTCGGGAGCAGAAACAACGGGCAGACTTTGCGCCAACTTAACGCCGAGATTGACCTCTTCATATTGGGTGCGGCACGGAGCACACGATATCAAGTGCTCGGCAACGCGCCGCGACTCCTCGGCAGAAAGTTCGCCATTGCAGTAGGCTGATAAATCTCTCGTAACGTGATACGAAAACATCTCTTATCTAATCTCCCACCTGATCGCGAAGGTGCCCCAAGCAACGCGCCAGTTCCTTGTGACCCCGGTTTAGCCGAGAAGCGACCGTCCCCTTCGAACAATCAAGCACGGTCGCGATCTCTTCGTAAGAAAGTCCCTGGACATATTTCAATAAAATAGGCAGCCGCAATTTTGGACGCAGATTGGTGATGGCTGCTCTAACTGATTCTGCGAGTTCGACGCGAGCGTACTGCTGTTCCTGCGGGCGCTTGTCAGCAACATTCAACATCGGTGTCACTTCCCCAAAAGGCAGAAATCGTTTGCGGCGGCGTCTCTCGTCGATGCACGTGTTGACCACCATTCGATACAGCCAGGTTGTAAATGCCGAGTCTCCTCTAAATTGCTGGATACTGGTCATCAACTTAAGAAATATCTGTTGCGACACGTCGCTGGCTGCCGCCTGATCGCCGTCAAACGAGTAGACCGCAATCGAAAAGACGCGATCTTTGTAGGTTTCAAAGAGCAGGCGAAAGGCCTCTCGGTCGCCTTCCTGGCAAGCCTCAATAACGCGCTCATCGATGGTCGTTTCGGGCATTACCGCGCGCTGCTCCATCCAATTGCCTCCATCAGAAGAGAACACAAGTTAGACGAGGCAAGTTCCCGCAATCTTCCAAAAATCTTTCTCACAGATCCAATTAGGCAAAGAAAACTCGGGCGCGAAAGAGAGGTCTCTCGCGCCCGAGTTTATTTAACGCCTGCGACAGCGACGGAAATAGTGGAAACTGGCTATCGAGTCACATGGACCAGCATCTCGGTTCCCGATTCGAGCTTTAGCTCTTTGCTGCCCTGGACTGCGAGTGATCCTGCCCCGCCGGCACCACCGACGATTAAACCAATCGCCGCGCCCTTACCACCACCAGCGATGCCACCGATGATGGCACCAGCGACGGCACCAATTCCCGCACGTTTGGCTGTCTGCTTTCCACGACTACCTGACTCTACACCGCCTTCAGTATCTGCCCGACCTTCATCGCCATAGACTCGCGAGACATATCCATGCAGTGTACCGGTGCGACCATTGGCTAGTTTGATCGAATCGAAAGCAAGGTTCATCGTCGTTCGTCCCTTTACCTTGCCAGATTTTTGAATTGAACTGACGCGGCCATAGAGTCGAGCTTCTTCGTATCGAGTCGGGCTGATTACGGTTACTGTGAATTCGTCGCCAGCTCGCGAGTCCTTGCTTGAAAGCGTGTCATTCAAGCGGACTTTCAGATCAGTACCCACAGGCACTTTAACCACAGTGGTCGTAGTTGTTTTCTTCCGGACAGTTGTTTTTTTACGAGCGGTTGTCTTCTTGGTAGTTGTGGTTTTCAACTGGGGACTGCCAGGAGGGTTTTGTCCATGGACCACAATCGGCAGGGCCAGCAGGATTGCGACTAACAGTAAACTCGGTTTTTGCAATAAGTAAGATCTCATTTCGGTAATCCTCCTGAAAAGGGGTTGCACAGTCGTCAACCCAGCGAAGCGGTGATTAAAGCAGCATTATCCGCCTTCAAAGTGTCGTCACTGTCCTCGAGATCTCGTTGACGACGCACTGTACCATCCGATTCGAAGATGTAAGCCGACGGCGCCTCACGCATGATGATGTCCTGCAACCTCATCAAACCGTAGAGCAAAGCCTCAGGGCGTGGCGGGCAACCCGGAATGTAAACGTCAACAGGGATGCAGCGATCAACGCCTTGCATGGTTGAGTACGAATCGAATGGACCACCGGTGGAGGCACATGCCCCCATTGCTATGGCCCACTTGGGTTCCGGCATCTGATCGTAGACACGTCGAACCACTGGTCCCATTTTTAAAGTTACCGTTCCAGCGATGATGATCAGATCACTTTGTCGCGGGCTGGGTCGGAATACTCCAGCGCCAAAGCGATCGATATCAAAGCGGCCAGCGCCCGTGGCGATCATCTCGATTGCGCAACAGGCCAAACCAAAGGTCATCGGCCAAAGCGCAGATTTGCGCGCCCAGTTAACGACCGGAGCACCGAGATCAAGCGCTTTCGCCCCTACCGACCTCCGGACGGCATTCATTATTGAATCAAATGTTGTAAGGACGAATCCTTCTTGATGTTCGGACATAGGTTATTTTCGATTGTCGATTGTGGATTTACGATTTCTACGGAGTCGCGTAGCTCCATTTACCTCGGAGTGATCTTTTGGCTGCTACGAATTCAAAGGCGACACCAATCATCAATCATCAATCATCATCTCCTCACGCCCACTCCAACGCACCTTTTCGCCAGGCATAGTAGTACCCGACTACCAGTATTCCGATGAAGACAAACATCTCGATCAACGCAAATGTCGTAAACGAGAAGTCGTCACCCATGAAGATGATTGCCCACGGAAGCAAGAAAATCGTCTCCACATCAAAGATCAAAAACAGCATGGCGACAATGTAGTAACGAACCGTAAACCGATCATGCGCTTCCGTGGTTGGATCGATGCCACACTCATACGGCCGCATCTTACCCTTCTCGTACTTGATCGGACGCAGAAACCTGCCGAGCACGATCGGAAGCACCGGAAAGAGTACGGCTACCAGGAAGAAGATCATCACTGGCCAGTAGGCCGTAACTGGCCCACCGACGCTGGGAGCGGTCGCGATGGTTTCTTGAAGCAACATTTGGATTGTCACTATAACAAGGTCTGAAGCGACTGGAAGCGAAAAAATTCTATGCGTCGCATGTTAGCACTGTCAAACTTCATTATCGACTAGATCAGTTAAGTCTAATGCCGTGTTTGACCTGCCAGTAAGGCTACTGCGTGTTTCAGAACGGGTTTGATTACACTGAAGCTTTCTCGCACAGCTTTCGGAGAGCCTGGCAAATTCACAATTAGAGTTCCTGAACGAACACCACAAACACCACGAGAGATCATGGCCATCGGCGTAAACTTCAAACTTTCGGCACGTATGGCTTCTGCGATCCCAGGCACTTCTCGCTCGATCACGCTTAGAGTCGCTTCCGGAGTATTGTCGCGAGGTCCGAGCCCTGTGCCGCCTGTCGTGACGATTAGGTTCACCTCCTCACGTGCGGCAAACTCTGATAGAAGCTTTGCGAGAGGCGCCAAATCATCTGAGACGATGCGTCTGTCAATTACCTTAGCTCCGCTCTCCTTCAACAGCGCGTCCAACAACTCGCCTGAATCGTCCGCTCGCTCTCCGCGGGAACAAGCATCACTAACTGTGATCACCACAGAGCGAAGGTCTCTTTCCATCTCAACACCTATTTCACAACGGCTGTGGATCCTAAGGCGTGCAACTCTTGAAGCGACCTGACAACCATCAACTTCTCGCTGCTGTTCGCCGCGATTGCTTCCACCAACGCCTGGGCTCCCGTCATGGTTGTCACACAAGGCACGTTGTATTGCAACGCTGCTCGCCGAATCGCTTGCTCGTCGAAATGTGAAGACCGACCGAGTGGAGTGTTGATAACCAAAGCTATCTCGTCGCGTTTGATCAGGTCCACGATGTTTGGTCGGCCTTCGTTGACCTTGAAAACATTTTCCACTGACAGGCCGACTTCGTTGAGACGTGCAGCAGTACCAAGCGTCGCCACGATGTCAAAGCCGAGGCGTGACAGTTTGCGGGCGATCAAAACCGCCGGTCCCTTGTCAGCATCATTCACACTCAGAAATGCTTTTCCAGCAGTTGGAAGAGTCAAACCAGCACCCAGCATTGCCTTTGCATACGCCTCACCAAAGCTTTCACCGACTCCCATCACCTCACCTGTCGAATGCATTTCGGGACTCAGAATCGGATCGACGCCCGGAAACTTCACGAAGGGAAAGACTGGGGACTTAATGAAAAACAGATTGACACTCAAACAATCCGGAAGATTGAAATCGGCCAATGGTCTGCCCGCCATCACCAGCGCTGCAACACGCGCCAATGGCACGCCGGTCGCTTTGGAAACAAACGGCACTGTTCGCGACGCTCGTGGATTCACCTCAAGGACGTAAACGCGATCGTTCTTGATGGCAAACTGAATGTTCATCAAGCCTCGAACCGAAAGGGCCTTTGCTAACCTGCGCGTGTAATGACGCATCGTTTCGAGGTGCTCAGGATCGATCCGCAACGGCGGCAACACACATGAAGAATCACCAGAGTGAATACCCGCCTCTTCGATGTGCTCCTGAATACCCGCGATGACGCAAGCGGTCTCGTCAGACAAAGCGTCAACATCGAACTCGGCAGCTTGTTCGAGAAACTTGTCGATCAAGACTGGACGATCTGGGGTGAACCCAACAGCATTTCTGACATATTCGTCCAGGCTTTCCTCGTCGTAAACAATCGCCATCGCTCTTCCGCCGAGCACATAACTCGGACGTACAAGAACCGGATAACCGATCGCCGACGCGACTGCCTTTGCCTCTTCTACAGTTGCAGCCATACCGTTTTCCGGCTGAGGGATTCCGAGTTCACGTAGCAGCGCGCCAAATCTCTTTCGGTCTTCAGCAAGATCTATCGAGTCGGGAGTGGTACCGATAATCGGCACGCCCGCCTTATGTAAACGCATCGCCAGATTGAGAGGTGTTTGACCCCCGAACTGCACGATCACGCCTTCGGGCTTTTCGACGTCGACAATATTCATGACGTCTTCAAAAGTCAGTGGCTCAAAATAGAGACGATCCGACGTGTCGTAGTCGGTAGAAACCGTTTCCGGATTGCAGTTGACCATGATCGTTTCAAATCCTGCATCTCGCAGTGCGAACGACGCATGACAACAGCAGTAGTCAAACTCAATGCCCTGACCAATGCGGTTGGGCCCTGAACCGAGAATCATGATCTTGCGTTTATCCGTGGGGTGCGACTCGTCCTCTTCTTCATATGTCGAGTACAGATACGGAGTGAAGGACTCAAATTCGGCGCCGCATGTGTCAACTCGTTTGTAAACCGGTGTCAGCCCCAGACTTTTGCGGTAGCTGCGAACTTCATCTTCAGTTCGTTCTGTGAGGTAAGCCAGTCGGCGGTCGGAAAGGGCAGCCTCCTTGAATGCACGCAAAAGCTCGAGTGGGATCTCTTCGAGTTTCCTTCCCTCAACGGCGTCCTGAATCTCCATCACCTGTTTTAGCTGTTCCAGAAACCACGGATCGATTCGTGACAGACGGTAGATCTCAGAGATAGGAACGCCGTGCTGCAATGCGTAGGTGATATAAGAGAATCGTTGCGAGTTTGGCCGGGCGAGTTTTCGTTGCAGCTCATCTTCCGGAACGTCCTCCAGTCGCAGCGGCCTGACTGACTCTAGCGATCTGAGGCCTTTGAACAACGCTTCTTTGAACGTTCGTCCAATCGCCATCACTTCACCAACAGACTTCATCTGCGTGCCAAGCACGTCTTCGGCCTCACGAAACTTTTCAAAATCCCACTTGGGAATTTTCGCAACGACGTAATCGATCGTTGGTTCGAATGAGGCAGGAGTCTTCCTGGTGATATCGTTGGGAATCTCATCCAGGGTGTATCCAACAGCGAGCTTCGCCGCAATTTTCGCGATCGGAAATCCCGTTGCTTTAGAAGCCAACGCCGAAGAACGCGAGACTCTGGGATTCATTTCGATGACGCGGATCTCACCGTTCTCGGGATTAACTCCAAACTGAATGTTTGAGCCTCCCGTCTCAACACCGACCTTGCGGATCACCGCGATCGCCATATCGCGCATCTTCTGATACTCGACATCAGTCAAGGTTTGCGCCGGAGCTACGGTTATTGAGTCACCCGTGTGCACACCCATCGGATCAAAGTTTTCGATAGAGCAGATGATCACGACATTGTCAGCCAGATCACGCATCACCTCGAGTTCAAATTCCTTCCATCCCAGGATCGACTCTTCGATTAGCACTTCATGAATCGGCGACGCCGCTAATCCGGCGCGAACTATCCCTTCAAACTCTTCCGGGTTGTAGGCTGTTCCGCCACCCGTACCGGCTAGTGTGAATGAAGGTCGAATGATGGCAGGATACCCCGTGGTAAGAACAATCTCCTGGGCATCGTCCCACGAACGAGCAAAGCCACCTTTGGGCATCGGCAGATTGGCTTCGTCCATCGCCTTCTTGAAGAGTTGTCGATCCTCGGCAATCTTCACTGCATCGGGTGTTGCGCCAATCATCTCGACATTGCACTCCGTGAGAACACCGGATTCAAACAGACCAATGGCAAGATTGAGGGCGGTTTGCCCTCCAACCGTGGGTAGAAGTGCGTCGGGTCGTTCACGACGAATTATTGTAGCTACCGTCTCAACGGTGAGCGGTTCAATGTAAGTAATGTCCGCCGTTTCGGGATCAGTCATGATCGTGGCTGGATTCGAATTAACCAGGACCACCTTGTACCCCTCTTGCCGCAGTGCTTTACAGGCTTGAGTTCCTGAATAATCGAATTCACAGGCCTGCCCGATGACAATTGGTCCCGAGCCGATGATCAGAATCTTCTTGATGTCAGTACGTTTAGGCATTAGGACAGAGTGAAACGTCCACAATCCTGCCAGCTAAGAAAATGCAGGTTGTGGAAGAAATTTTGAGAAATAGAAACCCGAAGGGCTTGGCAAATGGTATCAGGATCCTGGCTAAGCTCGGATTGATTCAACACTTTCAGGTTGTTTGCGCTTCCTGTAATCCTCACCATCAATCACGACGTCTACACACATCTCGTAAAGACGGCTGCGGAGACGCGTACCAATACGTTCTTCAAGCGTCGGCAACAGCTGTTCCCGAGTTCGAATGTCCGACAACTTGCTGGAGCGTCGAATACCGCTGACAAGATTTCCCCGAGAATCTTCTCCGCGGCCTCCTCCGGCACGTGCCTCATCCGGATAGTTGGTGGTAAAGACCGTCAGTTTCTTGTCGTTATAGCGCTTGTTAATGATCTGATACATCGTATCCCGAACCCAATCAGTTGGCACGGTCGCGCCTAACTCATCAAGCACGAGTACTTCAGCTTGGTAGACAGGCGCCAACACCTTCATCTCTGAAGTTTGAGAGACGGGATTGTAAGAATCCTGAATCTGTTTCAGCAACGAACCAAACTCACTGAAGAGACAAGGAACTCCCTTTTCAGCTAGACCCTTCAAAATCGCAACCGCAAGATGAGTTTTGCCCACGCCCACTGGTCCTATGAACAGAAGACCGCGATCAACCGCTGGGTAGTCAAGGACCAATCGACACGCGTATTCAAACGCGAGTTTCTGTGATCGGTTTGATCCGGAGCGAAAACTCTCCATCGAACAGCCGGCGTAGCGTCGTGGAATTCGCGCGGCATCAAGTAGTCTCCGACGCGCCCGAAGGTTGAGACACTCGCAGGGCCGCGCGCCCTTACCTTCAATGATCTGCATGCCGGTCCCAAAGCACGCTTCACAAACATCTGATTGAAATAGATCATTGCTCTGCACAGACTCGTTCGTAACTTCGGAATCGTGAGCGGTGTTCCGAGTCTGTTTGTGCTGGGAGTCTTTGGAAGGCATTCGGGTTTGCGGTGGAATTCTTCTAGCTCACAAAACGTGCTTGTTAATAATCGTGATTATAGCACCCGCAAACGAGATGCAGTCTACTTGGCCGGTCGTTAAATCTCGCTTGTATGCGTTCACTGCAAAACCACACTTGCGGGGAAGTTTTTCGACCCTGTGTGCTATATTCTGAGACATCCGAAAAGCCTCAAATCTAATCTTAACGACGCGAAATTTTCCCTGCCGGAGGATCTAATTCGACCAATATGGGTCTGTTACAGTCATTGTTACTAAAGTTGGGTTTCAACGTAGCGAACGCTGAGCGACATCCGATTCGGATCTTTCTTCTGGATGATGATCATCGAAGGCACCGCTGGTTCGCTGCCCGTTTCAAGGGAGACTTTGTTGACGTGGCACACAACGTTGAGCAAGCCCAAGAATTTCTAAGCCGCAACTCTTATGACGCGCTTTTTCTAGACCATGACCTTCATCCCGAACACTACAACTCGTCAACTACCGACGATGAAAGAACAGGGTATGCAATCGCATCGTGGTTAGCCGCAAATCCAGACTTGCAACGGGCATCGACAATCATGGTGCATACACGAAATGCAGATGGTGCTATGCGGATGGTGGAAACACTACGAGGCGGTGGACGGACGGCAGAGTACGTACCATTTCCGTTACTCGCGGAAAGAATCAAACACTATTGGAAGCGGTAGGGAATTTTGGGTGCCTAAAAATGGCTGTGCCAGCTCGAAGGTAGCGACTGCGGGGGGCGCGATCGGCGGCCGAGCTGGCACTGGCGGGCACTATCAATTTTGAATTGGATGGGTCGTCTTACGACTGGCTGACGTTTGGGCATCAGCCCCACCCGCAACGTCTGGGATTATACACCTCGAACCGAATCAGTCAACGA
Organism: Pyrinomonadaceae bacterium; assembly: GCA_036554845.1. Lineage (GTDB taxonomy): Bacteria > Acidobacteriota > Blastocatellia > Pyrinomonadales > Pyrinomonadaceae > PSRF01. The sequence continues at coordinate 118 of DATBMP010000284.1, read as the reverse complement.
CTTTTTGTGACTAATCCGACAAAAGACCGTGCTCGGAACGAGTGCAGATTGAGTAACCACTGCATTTGACACTCGTGCAGTTGGCTACCTATACTACGCGGTCTTTTTCCAACCTGGC
>DATBMP010000275.1:0-11818 GCA_036554845.1 Pyrinomonadaceae bacterium | reverse complement strand
GTTCCATCTTTGAGGCATAGCCTCGATCAAGACATATGAAGGTTCGGTAAGCCGCAGGCTTACCGCAAGGGTGCGGCCGAGCCGGAACTCCAAAAAGGACTTTTTGTGCAAAGCGGCGATTGCCTTTTGTCGATTTCGGCTTGCGAGCATTAGTAGTAAATCCCGTCAAGTATCAATCGACAATCGGAAATGGCATTCGGCAATGGCGACCATGTCTTAACAGACGCGATGAACTATAATCCAACCATGGGAACCAAGGAGCCGCTTGCCACAACACCGCTTCAGAAAACCTCTGACAAGGATGAGGTGTCACCGAGTTCGTTCCTGGTTCTGGTAGTTGACGACGTAATCGATAATCTCACCGTTATCAGCCTGAACCTTCAACAACACGGTTATCGTGTGGCAACAGCATCCAACGGCGAAGAAGCCTTGAAGGTGGTGCCGCTGGTCCATCCGGACATTATCATCATGGACCTGGCGATGCCTGGCATTGATGGACTCGAAACCACGCGGCGCATTCGTGAAGACTTGGAAATGCGGGAGATACCCGTAATTGCGCTGACGGCGTTTAGTACTGGCGGATTTCAGCGGGCAGCTTATGACACCGGGTTCGACGGATATCTCACCAAGCCTGTTGAGTATGATCGACTTCACGATCTCATTCGCAGGCTGCTTGGCCTGGCACGAAGTAAGAAGCCAGCCTCGTAAAACTCCACAGCGAGATCGACATGCCGCCCTTTTCTTAAAACACAAATCTTCCTAAAGGACTGCTATGACCCGCGAGCACAGATCAACGTAAAAGCGGCACCCTGATCTTTCATCAGATCCAGGCTGCCGCTTTTGGTTTGATGAATCCCGGCGTTACTTCTTCGTTTCCGGAATCACAAACGACACCTCTAATTTCTGCTTGTTTCGCACAACCATGAACGAGTAAACCTGACCTGGTGCGCTTGTCAGTGTTATCGCTTCCGGACTTGGTGTAACCGGTTCGCCATTTATCGTTTCAATGACATCACCCGGCCGTAAACCAGCCTTATAAGCGGCGGTAGCCGGTTGCACATCGATCACCAACAGTCCACCCTTTGAACCGAAGCGTGCCGCCACACCTGGCCTCAGGGTTATCGTTTCCAAACCATTCGCGTACAAGGCGGCAGATCCAGCAAGCTGCCTTACTCCGGCTCTAAAATCGGGATGAAGACCGTATCTCAATTCTCTTGGAATATAAGGCGCTCGCAATCCGAAAAACGGGCTGGGAGCCTCGCCCAGCTTAACTTCGACATCTTCCTCCGCGTTCTTCTCTCTCTTGGCAACGGTAAAGACTAGATTAGCTCCCGGGCCTGCCTCTTCGATTAGCCACGAGAAGTGATCCCCACTCTTGACCTCACCATCGTTTACCCGAAGAATCACATCGCCGGGTTTCAATGAGGCTTTGAAAGCCGGACTGCCAGGTAAAACCGAAGTAAGCAGAATGCCGTAGTGCTCGGAAAACAACGACTGGACCATCGCAGGTTCCCAACCGCTGCGAATCAACTGTTCAGTGGCAAATGATCCGAGAGGTTCTCCACTTACTCCCAACCACGGTTTGGGTACGCTAGCTTGACGAGTCAGGACACGCTTGGCTGCATTTCGAATCTGAGCTGCGGGAAGGATCGAGGCACCGGTATCCTTCACTGCTTCAACTATCCCTACGGTTTCACCTGCCTCATTTATTGCAACGCCGCCGATGTTTGCAGCCGTCACTTTTGGTGATTCGATTTCTACACGGGCGATGGTTCCTGAGGGCGATCGAGTGATCCGCTTAATTGCGCCTTTGGTCTCACCAACGCGAACGTAGATACGATTTGTTGTTGCCGTAGAACTTTGATTTACAGGCTCTGGTCCCAATAATCGAACGGTTTGTCCCACAGCGAGCGACTCTTCCTCTGCAAAACTGGTGGGCACGTTACGAAGCTGCCCATGCTGGGCCAACTTAAGAATAGACAAGCCGGTGACACCATCAAGCCCGACGTAACGAGCAGCCAGCCTTCGTCGATCGCGCGCGATCACTGTGAGGTTTGGCGGTTCGAACCAGTTTCCAAAACCCGGCAATGCTTCAGGAACGTTTACGACCGTCGCCGAACGTGCACGCGGCGAAACAGGAGCTACTTGCGATCGAAAACCGACAAGAGGTGCGATTTCGGCGTCAACTTCGGGAAGCCACGCCGCGACTGTCTCGCCATCATCGAGTGCCAACCCGGCGATTACGTTCGTGTGTACATCTCCGGTGATCTGAAAATTCTCGTCGAGCCGAGAAACCGCCTTCACATCGCCTGAACGCATGAGCAACCGAAACATCTTGAGACCTGAAAGGCGATGCAACAAGGTAACCACTTGCGGGGCAGTGGCGGCGGCGCCATCTTCCACAACGAGTTGTTGGGTTGTGGTCTGCGAAGTCGTGCGCTTTTTTTGCGGCGAGGTTTGGGTAACGGTCACGGAAGGGGCACGCGTTGTCTGCGCTGTGACATGAAGACAAAACAGGCTTACTACCTCCATGGCCAGCAACAGACCTGTGAATCGTTTGAGAATTTTCATTACCGTTTTAACCTCGCTTACCAATCAATTCTGCCCGAGGTTTTTGAGAAAGCCGGTTCGCCTGCGACGAAGCGTTGCGAACCAAAACTCACGCGCGGCAAGGAGATCGTTCGCGGGACACCACTTCCATCGTCAAGTGAAACGTTCAAAGGTTCAGACGTTGCCTCAATCGGAAAGATGGTACCTGCATCAGCAACCTGTTCCTCACGTCTCACAACGGGCGCTGCTGAACTACTTAAATCTTTAGTGTTGATTCTCTTAGGAACAAAACTAGCGCGTTGTGACTCATTAGTTATCTTCTGAACTGGAGACGGCTCTTCGACTGGTTTAGATGGAACCGCAGCAACGTCATGACTGAGTTGATCCTGTTCCTTTGTAGGCGCCGGCTTTGGCTGTTTGGCAATTTGAGGTGGGGTCTCAACGCGAAGTCCTCGAAAGACTACAACTGCACCCAGAACGAGAACCAGCGCCGCTACTGTTGCCGTTCGCCATCCAAACGAAAACCCTCCCAAGACCGCACGACCGGGTTTTTCTTGTGCCAGGCGGGCACGAAGACGGAAGTCGAAATCCGCGGGTGCTTGGACCGTTCCCAGATTACCCATCAAGTGCCTTAACCTGGACGTTTCGGTAAAGAACAGCTGACAGTCCTTGCACTCACGCAAGTGTTCCCATGCGCTTTGATCCGGCTCCCAACCGAGATCCGCTTCCTCGATTAGCAGGCATAAAGATTGGCAAGTTACTTTCATGGTTCTCCTACTTCACAAATAAGCTTTCATCTTTTCGCGCAAGAAACCGCGAGCACGGCTGATTCTCGACTTAACAGTTCCCTCACTCGTTTCGAGGATGCGCGAAATCTCTTCATAGCTCCGACCTTCAACATCCCGAAGTATCAACGGTGCACGGTATTTTTCCGGCAGAGTGCTAATAGCGCGTTGGACTGCGTTTCGCCGTTCGGCATCAACCATCTCAGTGTCTTGCAACGGTCGCTCATCGGGAGGATTAAACTCGCGCGGCTCAGCTCCGTCACTCGGCACAAAGAAACCAGTTAACGAAACCAGTCGCCGTCGTTTTCTCTTTCGCAACTCACTAATGGCCAGGTTGGTAGCGATGCGGTAGATGTAAGTTGAAAACGCATGGCTCTGCTGATAGCGATCCGCTGCTCGATACACCCTGACAAAAGTTTCCTGGGCCAAGTCCACTGCTCCGTCATAGTCATTGGTCATGCGGTAGATGTAGCTCGTAATCTGATTTCGATACCGGCCAACCAGTTCCGCAAACGCATCCTCATCGCCAGTGCGCGTCGCCTCAAGCAAAGCATGATCAGATGTTGGTCCTGATACCAACTCCGGCCGCAAGGCGGTCGAAAAGCTCAGCTCATCAATTGAACTCAATGTGTCCATCAGGGTGGGTAGGCTCTCACGCGCGTTCACGAGCACCTTCTTCCTCTCGGGAACTGTAAGTCTCGCGGTTTAACGTTGAGCGGTCTTCCGGAAAACGATTATACCCTGACGGACGACCGCCCGAAGGTAATACACGCGCGAAGTGCGCTGCGGTTCCCGAGAGAAGTGGGGGAGTAGAGTTACCTGGTTAGATGGGAAGTTACGCTGGAGTCGCTGGTCTGCTTAAGCTTCGGGATTCCGGAACAGTGCGTCGTCGATCTTCACCCCAAAAGTGACTGATAAAGTGCGGCTTTCCTGGGTCTGCTTTCCGTCTTCGAGCAGAACGCTACGGTAGGGAAACAGGGTGCTTTGCACTGGTCGGTAATCGTGGAATTCTCGCGTGTATTTCACTGGAGCCGCACCCGGTTCGGGCGCCTCTTGATACTCGAGCCACAGCACTCGCAAACTTCGAGCACTGATGTAATAGCGGGTCGTGAGATTCTCTTTGTCCGTCAAATCGATAACGTAAAAATCGAGGCCCTTCTGTTTTTCCTTGCCGATTAGTTTCAGCGTTGAACCGTTCTCTTTATAGCGAAGCAGCGTATCAATGCTGTGGCGTTGTTGAGACATGAAAGTTTTGGCCGTGTCTGTTCTGGGAACAAATGCGGCTCCGTTGATCACTCCCCAAAGTTGGCCCTCACTGGAAATCAGCGAATACTCCATGCTCGGAAGTTTTTGATCTAAACGGACCTTGTCCTTCTCGGAACTGGTGCCGCGCACAAAGCGGCGTTCATAGGTTGATTCTTCGGTCTTCCCATCTGTTGTTACACGTGTGATCCGACCACGTTCGACACCATTGCGGCGGATTTGGTCGAGCACTGGTCGTGAGCCGTAGATGAAGATCGAAGACTCGACGACCTGTTCCGCCGTGATGTTCTTGTCTTGTTGAGAAGCGGCGTTAACACTGAGGCCGGGAGTAGCCAGGATAAACGCGCTGAGAAGGAAAAGCGCCTTACGTGAGCGAATCAAGAATATTTCTCTCCTCTTGGGGTTAAGAACTGCAAAGTGGGGAAAGTTTACCCGATGCGAAATTGTAACACACGGGTAGGTCGAGTTAATTGATGCGGGCCAACAGGTGATTCGATGCCCCAGGGTCATTGCTAATTGCCGATTGCCAATTGCTGATTGTGCGTTGGCCAAGGTCTCAGAGTGGCTTTGCACAAAAAGACTTTTGGGTTCCGGCTCTGGCGTTCCCTTGCGGTAAGCCGGCGGCTCACCGCACCTTCATATATTTTGACCGGGGCTTGCCTCAAAGATGAAACAGTTTAGGCATAGCCTGATATTCAAATTTCGGAGTACCGGATCTGTCTGGTTAAATCGCACTTAATTGAATGCAGATCGCTGAAGAGGCAAATCGTCAATCGGCAATCGACAATTGGCAATCGTTTGACTTTCCCAAATACGAACGGTATTTTGCTGGACTTCCTAACATGGCAATTTCACCGGCAGTGCAACTAACCTGGCACTTTTATCCATTTTCACGCGATTTCGCATTTATGAAAGGACAGATGATTCTATGAAACGAGTGGGCATTTTGGTTGGCCGCGAAAAAACATTTCCTGAAGCGTTGATGAACAGGATCAATGAACGCAGCAAAGGCGAAGTCGCCGCTGACTTCATCAAGCTTGGAGGCATTCGTCACGACGCGTCACCGAAGTACGACCTGGTAATCGATCGCATCTCGCATGAAGTACCGTTCTATCGTGCGAGTCTCAAGCGCATGGCGCTCGATGGCACCATAATTATCAACAACCCTTTCTGGTGGTCTGCCGACGACAAGTTCTTCAACTATTCCCTCGCGCGAAAGTTGGGCGTGGCAGTGCCAAAGACTGTCCTATTGCCCCAGAAGGACTACATAACAGGTATCGTCAGCGAGAGTTTGCGTAATCTCGAGTTTCCTCTCGATTGGCAGGGGATAGTTGACTACGTTGGGCTGCCCGCATTTCTGAAGCCTTTCGATGGTGGCGGTTGGAAGAATGTTTCGAAGATCAATTCGTTGCAGGAACTTTGGGCCGAGTACGATCAAACAGGCACTCTTTGCATGACTTTACAGGAGGCAATTGATTTCGATCAGTTTGTTCGCTGTTATTGCGTAGGCCAGGAAGAGGTAATGATCATGGCCTACGATCCACGCAAGGCTTACCTCTCGGGAGAACAGTACGTTCACAATCCTAACTACCTGACGCCTGAACTCGCTGAAAGAGTGCGAAAGGACGTTCGCACACTTTGCGGTGCGTTGGGGTACGATCTGAACACGGTCGAGTTTGCGATCAAGGATGGTGTTCCCTACGCAATTGATTTCATGAATCCCGCCCCCGATGCGGAACTCGCGTCGGTAGGCGACTTCTATCACAACTGGATCGTGAATGCGGTTTCGGATCTGATCTTCAAACGACTGGGCCAGCCTCAGGAAAGACCACGGTATCGTTGGGATGCGTTCTTGAATCCTGAACCAGTTCGCACGATGGCTGTGGCGTCCAGCGCCGAGCAACAAGAACGAACAATATCGAGGCCCGCTGGTGAACCGTTTGAGGGTGAGAAAGCCAAGTTGGCATCCGCCGCTGATGCGACATCCAGTTCGAAGCCGACGCGTCGCGGCAAGTCAGAAGGTGATGGTTCGGTGAAGCGCGCTGGGAAGGGCCCCTCGCCATCGCGACCACGTAAGATGTGATCGCTGAAACAGCAAGGAATAGAATTAGCCGCGGATTAAACCGATGACGCGGATCAGAAACCCAGGTTTCTAATCCGCGTCATCCGCGATGATCCGCGGCTAAATAATTTCTCTAATTGACTGTACGCGGTTTACGTCTGTCGCCAAGAAACTTCGCAATAAACAGGCTCGCGACCCAGGCCGACAAGGACGAAGCGGCTAATGCCCAACTCACTCCCGCAATGCCCGCTTCTATAAAAGGACTGACCAGCGCAACCAGAATACTCGCGTTAGTAACTCGAGCAGCCATTCGACGAATACGAATCGAATGCTGCAACCAACTCAGCCTACGCAGCTCCGAGACCAGGTAGTCGTCGTCCTCATTCAAAAGGGCGTAGTAGTCAGCCTCACGGCGCGCATAACGTAGTAACGCTTTCTCGGAAGCCGAATCCTCAGCATCGCGATACTGATGAATCACATGGGCCAACTTGCCGGTGCGAAGAGCAACATCCGCCAAACCGACGTGCGCGCGAAACTTGGCATTACCAAGTTCGAGAACGCGTTGAAAAGTTCGTTGCGCCCTTTCTACCTCACCACATTCAAGAAAACTCTCTCCGATCAACGCCAACAGTTTCGAATCTTCACCCGCTCGAAGCTCTGAAAGTCGCAGAGCAGCTCGCGAGCGAGACAGCAGACGCGCATCACTTTTGGCGCTCGCTTGAGATTTCAACAGGCGAGCAAACTCATAGATCAACCATCCATCGCGAGGAATGACTATCAAGGCACGCCGGAATGCTTCAGCCGCCTCTCGCAAGCGTCCGTTAACGCGAAGTTTGTTAGCCAGTTGTCGCAGTTGGAACGCGCGCTCAACCTGGGCCAAAGTCGCCGTTCCACCTTCAGCCGAGCTGCTATTGACGCGGCCGAGTTTGAAGTCTGCGTTTGCTTCGTCGAGTACCTGTTCCGAGGCGAGTTTCAATTCATCAACCTCTCGATCAAGCGAACGAGGCTCGAACAAGTAGTCCCTCAATTCACGACTTCGTACATCAAGCTTGTCATCATGAATTATCGGAAACAGTTGCCGCACCATCTCGCGATAGCTGCGGCCCCCCGAAGCAAACATGAACGTAATTCCCTTCCCAACGATCTGGGTGCGATAGCGATATCTAACGCTACCACCTCGCCGCAGAGTTCGAACGGCGTGCGTATCGACGCGTTCGAAATCACTCACTTTCAATTGTCTCTGCTTACCAGTGATGAGTCGGAAGAGGAAAGGTACCGGCCCTTGTCTTACCAGTCGTTCTCCATCAAACGAGATCCGGTCGGAAAAGGCGAGTGCGGGCACAACCAACCACGCCGCTATTAGAAACCCGATTGCCCAAATATCGTTTTGAGAACGGAGAAGAAGTGCAGATGAGAAGGTCAATACGCTCGCGGTGGCCAGATATGCACCAGGAGAAACGCGGATGCTGGCGAGACGCGTGTTTCGTTCGGGTTGCTCGCGACTCCGCGCGACTTCAGTCAAACTCTCAAGTGTAGAAATCTGATTCGTCTCGTCCATCTAAGGCATCGTTCGTTGCGTATTTGTTGGGCATTCAACCGGAACAGTCAAAGCAAAAGTGCCCCGCTGACTACCAGGTTCAGTGTAACGTAAGTCAGCTAATTGCACGAGTGTTTGAGTTGTACAATCTTCGCCAACGACACTCGCTACGGGAAAACGCGCAAAGCCCAGGAACACCTTCGCCGAACGTACTTCGCTGGCTTCCATAATTGCCGGTGATGCCAAAGTCTCGGGACGCGGATAACGAACCATCTGATTATCATCAGTGTTCTGTTGCCCGACTAAGAAGAGATCAAATCGATAAGCAGCGCGGTCGGTTTCCACGACAACTTGCCAACGTAACGGATTGGCGAGCGTTGGCATTGCCGCTACATCACTCATACTCTCGTCATTAGTCTCAGCGATATGAAGCCCTCGAGTGTATGCGCGATGAACTGCGATTCGATGAATCACACCGAGCGATAACCAATAGCCAATCAGAATCACAAAACCAGCTAGAGCGATCTTTGCTCCCCACTGTTGCGCGATCTTCAGATTGAACAGCACGACAAGCGTTACCAACTCCAAACCCCACAACAGTCGGATCCAGGTCAGGTTATCGATACCGGGTCGGCGTTCAACTACAAAGAAAACAAGGAAACTGATCGCTGCCGCCAGGAAGATCCAGATCGCAAGTTGCTTTTTATTTCTGGAAGTCAGAAGGAAAGCAGCGCCTCCCACAAAAAACCAGATGTATGGATCAACGATGAAGACCAGGTCTCCGTAGACCCATTCCGAGCTCCAGGGTAGGAATGGCCGCACGCCATAATTGTTGGTCCAATCCATGAACGGATGGGTTGCGCTTACGATCAGTGAAGCGATGATCAAGCCCTTCAGCTCTATTCTGGGTTTGGTGCGCCTTACCCGCGCAATTCCGCGATCCACCAGATAAAAGACCAGCGGCAACGCAAGAGCGATAGCGAATGTACCGACGATGGAGTGAGTGATTCCCCGATGATGCTCAAGGTAGGTCCAGCGGTCGCCGAAAAAGGCCGTGACGATATCAGCGTCCGGAGCATTGGCCGCGATAAAACAAAGTGGCGTCGTTGCTGGAGACAAACGCTCAAGCCCGGCTTTGGATGCAGCTATCCCGACGAGCGAGTGAGTAAGGTTCTCCATACGGACTCGTCGTCAGAATGGTAGATCTGTGCGCGGTGTCGGAGGGGTCAGTTGTGCGTAGCGGGCGGGGTCGATCTTCTCGAGTTGTTTTCCGGCTTCGCTGGCAACGGGAGTCGGCAATTCCGGTTGGCCGTCTTCATCCTTTGCCTTTCGGGATGTCTCGACAATGTTGAAAAGCAGATCGGCGGCTTCAGTTCTCTTACCCTGCTTTTCATAGACCATTGCCAGTCTCAAATTGGCAACTTCTGGAGTCACGATAGCGCTCTTCTGTCCCGCGATATCCCGGTAGAGTTGAGCAGCTTCGTCCAAACTCCCGTCGGACTCCTTCGTTTGGGCGAGCGCAAACTTCGATAGCGTTGCTACTTCCGTATTGCCTTTGCTTAGCTCGGTCAATTCAGCAATACCGCGTGCGCGATCAAACTGGAGCAGGTTCGTAGCCGCAAAGTAACGCGCCTCTGCACGATAGGGGTCGCCGTATTTTGCGCTGACCTTCTGAAACTCCTCTACCGCCCGTTGAGATCTCTCGCGCTCATTGGTAAACGACGGGGTTGATGGGTTCGTTGAAGGTGTTGCAGAGATTGGGGTTGTGGCAATTGTAATTGCGCGGCCCAGCGCCCGACGCGCCTCATTATCTTTCCGGCTACTCCAATTTAGATAAAGGCCGATTAAGGCCCCCAGCACTACCAGGCCAACGATCCCGTAGAGAATCGCTCGTCCCTTGCCTTCGAGTTTGTCTCCCAGACGTTCCAGGAGACCCATTGTAGTGTCGCGAAAACGGTCGTGTTGCAGTTCTCGAACACGCTTCTTTTTGTATTTGGCCACGTGAGTCCTTCTCGCAAGTCCCTATAGTGAGCTGCGTTCATTCAGGTGTATGATTGCCGAAATATTCACTCTAATGGCCGCCGTGAAAAGTTGTCAAGCAACCCCTCTTGAGATGATTTCAGAGCAAAACTTTGTTGTGGTTGGGTCGCACGCTCATCAACTGCGCGGCCGATTGCTACAAATTTCTCGAAAACCGCATCTAATCAGCGTATAGCACGAACGTGAAATTTTTTTGGGAACAATCTATATGCGCGTGGTGTCTAAGAACGCGACTGTCCGGGAATGGGCAGAGGCCGCCAGCTACTCCGATTCCCGCCCCAGGGGGTAACCAGTGAGCTACGGAGAGCCAATAGTCCTCCGCGGGCAAATGGAACTGGAGCAGGTTGCATCGGCGACCTCAGTGGAGTCGCGCCAAAGTTCCGAGGCACAGTTCATTGAAAGACTGAAACAAGGTGATGCGAGCGCATTCGCCACTCTGGTTGCTGAACGCTCGGGTGAAATTTACGGTCTGCTTTACCGGCTCACGGAGAACAGTGAAGAGGCCAGGGACCTGACTCAGGAGACATTCCTGCGGGCGTTTCAGAGCATAAGCGGCTTTCGTGGTGACGCCGACCTCCGGACTTGGATCTATCGCATTGCAATAAACCAGGCGCGCAATCGTTGGCGCTGGTGGCGGCGGCGACGTCGTGATTCAACCGTTTCCCTGGATTCGACGGATGGTCAGCGTAATCAACCATTGAGTGCGAGTCTCACGGAAGAGTCTAACAATCCGGAAGAGGAGACGTTAGCTAATGAACGCCAGCAGGCACTGCGAAACGCTGTCAGGAATTTACGCGGCGTTTACCGCGAGGCGGTGATCCTCCGGGACATTGAAGGATTTAGTTATGAAGAGATTGCCGCGACGTTGGAGATAAGCGTTGGTACGGTTAAGTCGAGATTAGCTCGTGGCCGGCAGGAGTTGCGGCGAAGGTTAGAAGGAGCTTTGTAATTGACGATTGCCAATTGTCGATTGTCGATTGATAGCCGCGGCTAGATAAATGGATGTTCGATCGGTGATAGTCAAATCATCAGTCGAAATTTGAAAATTGAAAATGTTCGGATGGCTGCCCCGCCCCGGCTCACAAAAAACTCGGTGCCAGATGGGTCGAAGTGACGAAAACGGCGGGCAAGGGCATTTAACTCAGATGAGACGAGCGAATTGAAAACGTGGCCAGCAACACCCGTTGAAGCATCGCCCGGAACACGCGGTTAGATTCTCTGTGAACGTTGTCAACGTTGCTTCCTTAACTAAGGGAGCAGCCGGGGTAGGCCAGTCATCCGAGACGCATTGAAGATTAATGATTGGCGATTGCCAATTTGAAATCGTGCAAACCCGGCCAAGCACCGTCGTTGGTGAATTGGCAGTTAACAATCGGAAATAACCTATGTCGTGCGAAGAGACAAAGCAATCGCTTTCAGCGTACGTTGACGATTGTCTGACGCTCCCGGTGCGAGCGGCCGTCGATGAACACATCGACCGCTGTCCCGTTTGTCGTGCTGAGTTGGCAAAACTAAAAACCCTCACCCGAAGCCTCAGAAATCTGACACCCCCGATAGTCCCCTCAGATCTTGTTTCATCAA
>DATBMP010000260.1:0-8151 GCA_036554845.1 Pyrinomonadaceae bacterium | reverse complement strand
CGAGATAGCGCGCGATCTGAGAAGCTTGAAGGAAGAGCTCGGCGTTGAGGCTCGGTTAAGAAGAACGCTTGAGCCTGAAAAGCTCCTTCCAGGCAAGATCGGGCGCAGTCGTGATTCAATGAGAACCCTCCGCCTGGCTGCGCGTCGAACTTTCAGCGCTGATTACTTTATTGGCGAGGTCAAGCGGCGAAAGAGCCTTGTTGCTGCTGCGCTGGTTCTCTTGGTCGGTAGCATCGTAGCGTTGACGTATTCGGTAAGGGAAAGGAGTCAGCCTAACGTAACCAACCCCACCAAACGATCGATCGCGGTTTTACCTTTCGAAGCAATTAGCGCTACTGATCGTGACGACATTTATGAAATTGGAATCGCTGATTCCTTGATTCACCGCCTGAGTTCGATGAGTGGTTTTGTGGTGCGGCAGTTGGGCGCGACCCGCGAGTATAAGGACCTTGAACGCGACCAGGTTGCTGTCGGCAAAGAGCAACAGGTTGACTATGTTATCGCAGCAAATTATCAACTAAATGGCGGAAGGATTCGCATCACTGCGAAGTTGTTCAATATCGCTAGTGGACAGATCGAACGAACTTATCAGGTCGAAAAGGATGCATCGAATGTTCTGACAATGCAGGACGAGATTGCAGCTGAAGTGGGGGACAAACTGCTAACGCAGTTTGCAACCATTGCGAATCGTCCCTATGGAAGACGTGGCACGAGCAATGAAGAAGCATATCGGTTCTATCTGCACGGCATGTACTTAGCTAACCAGAGAAGTTCTGTCGACGCGCCAAAGGCGGTTCAAGCTTTGGAGAAGGCCGTCGCGCTCGACCCAGATTACGCACTGGCGTGGGCGGGTTTAGCTTACGCGCAGCGCGCTGCCGGCCTAAGAACTCGCAACGCACACGAAGCACATCAGAAGTCAATGACATCGGTAAACAGGGCGTTGGCTTTGGACCCAAACCTGTCAGAGGCCCATAGTGCGTTATGCGAAAACAGGTACTTGTACGAATGGGATTTTCTACGAGCTGAACAGGATTGCAGGCGCGCTATAGAGCTCAACCCGAATTCATCTCAGGCGCACGAGATCTTTGCGCGCTATCTTATGGGCCGCGGACGGCATGAAGAGGCAATCGCCGAGATCAAGGTGGCGATAGATCTTGACCCAACGTCCCGTTTCGTTCAGCGCAATTACGGCCGCGCCCTATTTTACGCCCGGCAATATCGAGAGGCTGCTGAGCAGTTCAAACGAGTGTTGGCAATGGATGAGAACTTTGTTGGCACTTACCCGTGGGTTACCTCGGCATTGGTCTTCGACGGCAATGAAGCGGAAGCATTTGAGTGGCTGCTAAAACTTTTATCGTTGAGGAAGACAGATGAAGAAACAGTACAGATTTTTAAGAACGCCTTTAACTCATTGGGCTGGCGCGGCGTTTTGCGAGAATGGGTGATCCGACTGGGGACAGTCGGCGGAGATAATTTCGACGGCGCGATTTACAGCGCGCAACTTGGTAATAAGGATAAAGCCTTTGAGTATCTCGAAAAGGTCTATCAGCAGCGTGAGTTATGGATAACTTACATCCAGGTTGACCCGAGACTTGACTCCCTCCGCGACGACCCGCGCTATGTTGATTTGGTCAAGCGCGTCGAAGCGAAATGAAGCACTAACTGCTTCGCGTGGGAATCGAGGCCTTCCTATTCGTAGCGTTTAGATGGTTCTGATCTCTTTTTAAGTCCTCTCCTGTTGACCCAAGAGTGATTAATCTCACGATCCGGCCATGACAGAGAAGGATCGTGTTTGAAAACTGTCGGGGGCGTTTCCCGACGATTGCTCGAAGAGATAGTCGAGCGCACTGAGTTTCTGGCTGCGGTATTGAAGGTCTTGATTAATGGGTTACAGAAGGTCTTGATTAATGCGGTACTGAAGGTCTTGATTGACTGCGGGACAGAAGGTTTTGAGTAACTCGATAGAGGCGAAGGCACTCTTCACGACGAGCCAAAGAAACAGCTGCCTGATGAGGGACATGCGAGACATACGGGCCATATTCGTCGAGGCTCCAAAGCCTTGAAAATAAAGTAGCCTGCTGGTTAAATTAGTTTTCTAAGATATCTGCCCGCTTGGCTCAGTGGTAGAGCACTCGCTTCACACGCGAGGGGTCAGTAGTTCGAATCTACTAGCGGGCACCAGATTCAAATCGAACGGGCGACGCTGATTTATGCCGTCGCCCGTTTTGTGTTCCTCGCCCGTTTTGTGTTTAGTGGAAGATCGGACGTCGTCGCAGGCTAGCTTTGTTCAGGAAGTCTGGGTTCTAGTGACAACTCATAGAAACTAGTAGTGAACTGGCCGCTCATTCACACCCGGCTTCAGGCCGGCCGGCGGACAATACGGGAAAACCGTTTCAGCGGTTTCAGACTGCTTTGCACAAAAAGTCCTTTGGTACGGCTCTGCCGCACCCTTGCGGTAAGCCTGCGGCTTACCGTTATTCCAACCTAAATATCAGGCTATGCCTAAACTGTTCCATCTTTGAGGCATAGCCTCGATCAAAATATCTGAAGGTTCGGTAAGCCGCAGGCTCACCGCAAGGGTGCGGCCGAGCCGGAACTCCAAAAAGGACTTTTTGTGTTTCTAAAAGTGGAAGACACAAGTTTCTAAAGGATTGAAGAACTGGTTCAGCCCTTCGAAAGCTCTGAGTGAAATGAGAATCGCCGTTTCGGGTACGCATTGCACTGGTAAGACGACTCTGATTGAGGCGTTCCTCGCGGCCCATCCTGATTTTGACTACGAACCTGAACCGTATGTCGCGCTGGTCGAAGACTACGGCGAAGACTTCTCCTCGGAACCGTCGATCGAAGACTACCTGCGCCAGCTAGAGTTTCATGTCGAGCGGGTGGGCCACTATTCCGTTTCAGACAAGGTGATTTTTGAGCGGAGCCCGCTGGACTTTCTTGCTTATATACTGGCGCTAAAGGATCTCAAGCGTGAGGATCTGGACCAGGCGCTCCTTGCTGCCACGGATAACCAGGTGACAAGTGCGATGCGAAATCTTGATCTCATCGTGTTCCTACCGCTTTACGATGCGCGTGATCTCGATCTTCCCGAAGATGAAGACCCCGGGTTGAGAATCACAGTGAACGATCGTCTGGTCGAGATGTTCGAGCGATTCGATGTGGCAGTTCCTGAGTTGCTGGGAACGACAGAAGATCGATTGCGGCAGTTGGAAGAAGCAATGGTGGCCCCGGGGAAAATTCGCTAACTCCGCGGCTTGTCCGGTCGTCACTCGAGAAAATTCTCAGGATCGAGTTGTCGATTTCAAATATCCTCGTACGTCGTTCCTGTGCCGATGCAATTAAGAACCAATTACCTGTAAGAGTGTCCAAAGAAACCGGGGCTCGAATCGCAATTTGCGCTCAGCTCCAGCCAATTAGAAGGAGCAAACCAATGAACCTAGTAGATTCACTCAAAAGAGAGTTCGAGCACGAGACTGCGACCACCCGCAAACATCTTGAAAGGTTACCTGAAGCGAAAATAGGATGGCGCCCCCACGAAAAGTCGTTCAGCACCGGAGACCTGGCTTCGCATATCGTGGAATGCCTCGGTTGGTCAGAATCAATATTCAATGCTGACGAATACGATCTTGATATGGCGAACTATCGACCGTACCAGGCGACAACAAAAGATGACCTGTTGAAGACGTTTGAAAAGAACGTTGCCAAAGCAAAAGAGGTCCTCAACAACGTCAGGGAATCAAGCCTGGAAGATTCCTGGCAGCTAAAAATGAATGGTCAGCAATTCTTCGAGAAACCCCGCGCAGAGGTGTTTCGCGATTTTGTCTTGAGTCACATCATCCATCATCGCGGTCAGTTTTCTGTGTATCTGCGGCTGCTAGAAGTTCCTGTTCCCGGTTCTTATGGTCCAAGCGCCGACGAACAAGGATGATTTACGATTGCCAATTGGCGATTGTCGATTTTAAGCAACATGGGCAACGAGCTTCCCTTGGATCTCGTGGCTTGTAGAAAGTTGAGTAACGATCATGATACCCGAGTCGCGGCACGGTAAATTCCGCAGTGGTGCGGCGGTGGTGGCGGGAGTTGTAGTGATCTTCATTCTCTCACTCGGAACCGATGCGCTAATGCACGCTACAGGAATTTTTCCGCCGTGGTTTCAACCGATGAGCACGCCGCTTTGGATCTTTGCGCTGGTTTATCGCGTTATCTATGGAATCGTCGGCGGTTATGTCACTGCGAACTTCGCTCGCGCGCGCCCTTTCGCACACGCATTGGCGTTGGGTGGCGTTGGGGTTGTATTGAGCATGCTGGGCGTTTTAGGTACCTGGAATAAGGGGCCAGAGTTTGGTCCAAAGTGGTACCCAATCTCGCTGGTGCTAATTTCACTTCCCTGTGCGCTGTTGGGGGCGAAGCTCTGGACCATGCGTTCAAGATAGATCTCACTTTTACACGCAACTATGCGCAACAAAACCAAACCATCCAAATCGCCCCGCCTCACCGCAAAGAGTTTCATCGAGCGTCTTGAAGCACACAGCTCTCCGGTCGAAGTGCAGAAGAGCCTGCGCTACTTCAAGGCAAATGAAAATAACAGGCACGATCGCTTCATCGGTGTGCGCATGGGCCAGGTGTTCGCGTTGGTAAAAGAGTTCATCGAGATGCCACTCAAAGAGATCGAAAAACTGCTCGAGAGCCCAATTCACGAAGCACGCGCTGGTGGTTGCAGCATCATGGCCAAACAGGCTACCAGGAAGAACACTACTCCCGAACGACGCAAGGAACTTTACGATCTCTATTTGAGGCGTCATGACAGAATCAACAACTGGGATCTGGTCGATCTCGCTTCATACAAAGTTGTCGGCAGCTACTTGTTTGATTTCGAGAAACCTCGCACCATCTTGTACAAACTCGCCCGTTCAAAGAACACTTGGGAAAGACGGACCTCGATTGTCGCGACGCTTTACTTCATCAGAAAGGGTGACCTGGCCGACACATTCAAGATCGCCCAACTACTTATCAAAGCCGATCAGGATCTGGTCCACAAAGGAATGGGGTGGGCGCTGCGTTATGCCGGGCAGAAGGATCGGAAGCAACTGTTGAGTTTCCTTGATAAAAATGCTGCAACAATGCCGCGGGTTGCACTTCGCTACGCGATTGAGCATCTAGACAAGAAGCAGCGCGAAAAATATTTAGGAATGAAGAAGGTTGAAGCACGCGCTGCTGGAAAGTGAGGTTATCCGTGAGCACAGAATATGTACCCGTCGCAAAAGCTGAAATGATGATTCGTAAACCTGTGGCCGAAGTATTTGAGGCGTTCGTCAATCCTGCCGTGACCTCAAACTTCTGGTTTACCAAAGGGAGTGGGAGATTAGAGGCGGGAAAACGAATTCAATGGGATTGGGAAATGTACAACTTCTCGGTCCAGGTGGACGTGAAGGCCCTCGAACTGAACAAGCGAATTCTGATCGAGTGGTCCGCCTACGATGCGCCAACGACGGTTGAATGGGTCTTTACTCGCCTGGCAGACGATAAGACTTTCGTCAGCATCACCAATAAAGGTTTTGTTGGAGAGCGAGATGCGATTGTGAAGCAGGCGATTGATGCAACTGAAGGATTCACATTCGTGCTGGCGGGACTGAAAGCGTTCCTTGAACACAAGGTCGTTTTGAGTCTTGTACCGGATCGGTTTCCTGCTGAGCTTCAGTCGTCACACCAGGCGGCAGAGACATGATGAGTCAGGTGATGAGGACGCCTTCGTAATAAACTGCGCCCGCTCTCCCATACGCATGGCGGGCGATTTCGAATCAATGCTCGAGATGATAGGGTACGCTAATCACAATCACTCCTCTCTTAAAAAGCAGCGACCCTTTCAAAAGCAATGAGCTCTGATTGTGGAGGACGTGTTGCCACCACTTGGCGGGAATGAATTCGGGCAGGACCACCGTGATAATGTCTTCGGCATTTTCTTTGGCCAGCCGGTTGATGTGTCGGACCAGCGGGCGCGTTAGTTCTCGATAGGGTGATGGCAGCACGACAAGTTGCACACCGGCTCCCCAACGTTCCCATTTGTCTTTCAAATTAGCCGTGGCTTCCTCTTCGAAATCAACATATACAGCTTGCACCTGATCCGAAGTTATTGACTTTGCGTATTGCAGAGCACAAACGACGCCCCGGTGAATGCCGGAAATCGGGACGATAACCGTGTGTCTTATTGGTCGCAATGGACCTAATCCATCAGTCGAGAGTTGCTTAGCTACCATCACGTAGTGTTTGTGAATCGCTCTGAAAATCAGCACCAGGACCGGAATCACTACCACAACGATCCACGCCCCGTGAATGAATTTGGTCGCGATAAATACGCAGAGGACGACAAAAGTAGCGAAAGCTCCGATGGCATTAATAGCTATTGATTTCTTCCAGTTGGACGGAGCAGTTACCTCATCTATAACAAAGTACGATCGGTGAATCTCCTCATACTCCAATTCAATGTCCGGCAGCACCGCACTTCGATTTCCGTCAATGGCCGCTTGATCGCGGCGCGCTTCCTGTTCCTTGTTCTTAACGCGGAGCTTCCGACGTTCTTTCAACCAGTGCACAACCATTCCCGACTGCGAGAGCGTGAACGAGAGAAATACGCCAACCGCGTAGAGCGGTATCAGCCGAGATGTGTCGCCACCAAAGACGGTGACCAGGAGTCCCGAGAATACGGCGAGAATAATAATGCCGTTTGAGAAAACCAGCCGGTCACCACGGTTGGCGAACTGTCGTGGCAGGAAACGATCTCGTGCTAACAAGCTCGATAGTCTTGGGAAGTCGGCAAAAGCAGTATTAGCTGCGAGCACGAGTATCGCCGCAGTCGCAGCTTGTACGATGTAGTAGAACCATCCGAATGAGCCAGTAAACATTATGCGCGCAAACTGCGAGATGACTGTCTCACTCTCTTTCGGGTGCACGTGATACAGATAGGCCATTACACTCGTTCCGAGGAACATCGTAGTCAACAGAAAGGCCATCCAAACCAGCGTCGTCGCCGCATTTCGTGCCTCAGGTTTCTTAAAAGCCTGCACACCGTTTGAAATTGCTTCGATTCCCGTAAGCGCTGCACAGCCGTTCGAGAAGGCGCCCAATAAAAGGAATAGCGTTAAAGGTTGAAGACTGTAACCCTCGGCGGTTTTTAATTCTTCTTCGGTAGGAATCGGGGCCGCGCCGCCATAGCTGAAGTAGTGAAAGAACCCGAACACTATCATGAACAAAAAGCTAACGACAAAAACATACGTCGGAGTTGCAAACAG
The DNA here is from genome assembly GCA_036554845.1 of Pyrinomonadaceae bacterium. Taxonomy (GTDB): domain Bacteria; phylum Acidobacteriota; class Blastocatellia; order Pyrinomonadales; family Pyrinomonadaceae; genus PSRF01. Next base: position 862 of record DATBMP010000260.1, on the reverse strand, counting down.
CGCCCCTGATTCTCGAACGCCGCGAAGATTCGCAATCGCGATGAAGGCGATGAAGATTAGACACAACAGAACTTTGTGTTCGTCAAGCCACGCGTAACGTGTGCCCTGCGCAGCCGAAGTAATGGCGGCCACTCCTGCGGCAATCGACACGGACACAGTGAGTACATAATCAACGAGCAGTGATGCGCCTGCGATCAGGCCTGGAGTGGTGCCGAGATTCTCTTTGGCGACGATATACGCGCCGCCGCCTGAAGGATACGCATGGATGGTTTGGCGGTAACTGGTGGCAACGATTCCAAGTAGTATCGCAATCCCGATGGAGATCGGTACGACATAACTAAAGGAGCCGCCGCTTGTAGCTGCAGCAGCTACTGCAAGTACCAGAAGGATTTCTTCTGTGGCATAGGCCGTTGACGACAGTGCGTCGGAAGAAAAAACGGCGAGGGCCGTTTTCTTCGTCAGCCGTTCGTGGATCGCCTGTTCGGTTCTTAATGCTCTGCCGACAAGTAACCGCTTGATCGCAGTTGCCATTAGCTACTCCCTTTAGAACTTATTATTTTTTCCAACGAGCTGCGATAGGGAGCTTATCCGGGTCAAGACTCTGCAACACTAGCCTTCGGATAGCGGGGACTTTGCCTTCGTTCCAAACAAAATCGCTGAGCAAACGTCGCGCTTGCGCCGTCCAGAAGGAACTATCGGGGGCCAAGCGGCGTCCGGTCATTCGTTCTACGTAATCGATCGGTTCAATTTCAATCTCAACCAGCACATCATGTTTTTCACCATCAGGGCTGACAACTACGAAGCGCCGCTGGTGCTCCTCCAAGAGCGGCGCTTCGTTGTCGTCGAAGATCGTGAAGCCGTT
>DATBMP010000234.1:0-3164 GCA_036554845.1 Pyrinomonadaceae bacterium | reverse complement strand
CGATGGCTGGTGGATGGAAGGTTACGATGGCACAAATGGTTTCGCTGTTGGTGGGGGGCTCGAGGTAGGTGAGAACGGCGATACAACTGCGGTCGATGCAGCAGATGCCGAGTCGTTGTACCAGGTTCTCGAAGAGGTGCTGATTCCTCTCTACTATGAACGAGACAATGACGGTCTGCCGCGCAAATGGATTGCGATGATGAAGCGTTCGATTGAAACGTTGATGCCGCAGTTCAATAGTGACCGGATGGTAAAGGAATATGCAGATCGAATTTATCCATAGAAGGCAGGAATAGCCGCTGATTTAACGCGGATGAGAAGGATCAATAAGCCTAGGCCTCCTTATCTGTTATCCACGTTATTCCGCGGTTCCTTCTGACCCCTTCCCTCTAACCTCTCACTTGCCAATCGGTCTCTCCGCGAACGATATGCTAGACTTAGCCCCTACGCGTTAGGAACTGAAAATAACGCACTTCTCCTTCGATTGGCAGGCGTTTTTCGGTTGTCTCACGGCTGCGGTGGGTTTTGAGCCTCGATGAAATACTGCACGGTCTGTAAAGCCAAATACGAAGACAGCGTTAGCTTTTGCCCCGTGGATGGCGAAGTTTTGGTAGATGATCCTTCGTCCATCGTCAACACTGTGCTTGACGGCCAGTATCAGATCGAGTCGATGCTGGGCAAAGGCGGAATGGGCGCTGTTTATCGGGCCCGGCACATCCTCCTAGGCGATCGAGTCGCCATAAAAATCCTTCCTCCCGAAGTCCGTAACAACGCCGAATGGTTACGACGCTTTCGACGTGAAGGTCAGGCCGCACGCCGCTTTCGCCATCCCAATGCTGTCACTGTGTATGACCTGCGTACTTCCTCCGACGGCACAATTTACATGGTCATGGAGTACGTCGAAGGTCACACGCTCGACGCTGAGTTGAAACAACGCGGCCGTCTGTCGTGCGCCGAAGCATTCACTTTGCTTGAACCAATCATGAGTGTTCTCAACACCGCTCATGCAATGGGCGTGGTCCATCGCGATCTCAAACCTGAGAACATCATGATTGGAAAGTCGGACAACCACGGCGAGCCGGTCGTTAAGTTGTTGGATCTCGGAATTGCAAAGATGCGGGAGATCGCCGGAGAGAATAATGGTGGTACCACGGCACTTACGATGGCTGGCCAGGTGTTGGGCACTCCTTATTACATGTCGCCGGAACAGTGGGGCGAGATTCCTCGTGATGGAAATCCAGAGATTGATGGGCGCGCTGATATCTACAGTTTGGGTCTGGTCTTTTACGAGTTGATCGTTGGCCGGCGTTCCACTTCAGGTAAAACTTTGTCGGAGTTGCGACGTGAGCATGTCAGTGTCATCCCACGACCGTTGCATGAAGTGGTTCCGTCGGTACCACTAGCGTTCAGTAAGGCTATCACGCGAGCGACGGCGAAGGATCGCTCTGAGAGACAAGAAACTGCCGGTGAGCTTGCCGCTGAATTGCGATCAGCTGTTCATGGGCAGTCAGTAATGCCCGACCGAACTGTACCGGACCTTCCTCATATCGATTCGACTGCGGCAAATACGAGTGGAATACCTGGCTCATCAGAAACCAACTCGGACGTGGATGCGCCGACGATTATAACGATCGACACACCGGGCACAGCGGGACCAAGTGTCGCCCCAGTTACAGCGTCGAGATCGGCCACGACGGATCCGCAGCCAAGACCGGTTCTGCCCATTGGGTCAAATGCCCCTTCCGTTGACCACACTGTAATTGAGTCAGGTTCAAGCATTGAGTCGAGTATCACAATTCCCAAGGTTCCGCGGCCGGTTACTACCCAGCCGACGGCTCCGCAAACCGTTTCGACAAAATCAAAAGGCGGATCTTTTTTACTTTTAGGTGCAGGAGCTTTGATTTTCTTCGTTCTAGTAGTCGGTGTGGGCGGTTTTTTCGGGTACCGGTGGTATCAGAATAAATCTGCAACAACGACAGTAGTCAACAATGGAACTTCGAATGGTAAGACCTCAACAAATGAAGCGGCGTTGGCCACGAAGGACTTTGGACGATATTGGCTGGAGCTTTTGCCAGTGACGGGAATCGAGGATGTTCAGGTGGCAGGAACGGTACCCCTGGCATCAGGCCAGCCGTTCAAATTCCATTTTCAGTTTGAAGAAGACGGCTACCTCTACATTGTTGGTCCGGGACAAGGCAACCAGCAGACCGCCTTTCTGACCGCCAAACCACCAAAGACATCTGGCATCACGAGCAATAAGGTGCAGAAGTCGAGAGACTTCAGTTTCCCGAGTGGTATCACGCGATGGTTAGAGCTGGACAGCAAACCTGGCACCGAGAACTACACGATCATCTTCTCTTCAACACCGCTCTTGTCGCCGGCTTTTTTGAATGAAGAAGCGACCGGGGACCCGATGACAGAATCTCAAAAGGTGGAGTTAGAGGACTTTTTGGCCAAGAACAAATCAACACCGCCGACAACCGAGATAGACGATAAAGATAGCGCGGCACCTTTCATGCAGATCAAAGTTCCCCAGACCAGTGCTGCCGGCAATCCAATAATCTTTCCCATTCGTATCCAACATAACTGAGCCCGGCCACGGACAAACTGTGCCGGTATCGAGGAGATTTTGAAATGAAAACAGTGGTGATGGTTTTAGTGGTTTTGGGAATGGCTGTTATCGCGGCGCCCGAGTTCGTGGCCTCGATCAGTTTGGCCCAGGACGAAGATGTTCGGGGCGCGTTTCTTACGACCAGACCAAAGACAAAACCAAAACCTGGACCAGGACGAGCACCGAAAGCCAGCAGGCGCCGTCCCAAGGCGCAGCCATCTGCGTCCAACAAACCGAAAACGACAGATAAGAATACGCCCCCGACAACGGTGACCGATTCAACTCCGCCAAAGTTGCGCGAACAGAAGATTGGCCTTGGCTTAACTTTGTTCATGCGCGACGCAAACGGATTGTCGGTGCGTGTCAATCCGTCACGAGAATTTGCAAAGGGTGATCGGGTACGCCTGCTACTTGAAACCAATACGGATGGTTATCTGTATGTCTTCAACACCACAGACGGCGGCGCGCCTGTCATGATCTATCCGGATCCGGCTCTGGACGAGGCAGGGAATTACATTCAAGCGCACGTTCCGGTCGAGGTCCCTTCCAGCAC
>DATBMP010000233.1:0-2976 GCA_036554845.1 Pyrinomonadaceae bacterium | reverse complement strand
CTCCGCCTTCAGATCAGCACTTTCCAACACAAACGCCTTACCAGTCCCACCGACGTTTTTTGCTCCCGCTAAGTTGATCGAAACAGCGCGCGCCGTTGCCGCAGTGTTGACTACTTTCAAAATCACTTCGCCGGTACGTTCATCAATTGACGCGCTGGTGTAGAGATCGTTCTGCCCATTTTTCGGAGAACCATTCAACTGCACCGGCAAAATACGTGTGCCGCGATTCACGCTGAACAGCTTCTGTACGTAGTAGTTCGGCGTGCCGTACGAGCGAAGGTTGTCGAACCAGATCATGTTTGGCGTCCACTGCCATGCATCCACATGACCAAACAACGGCGCATAAGAGGACAGCTGGACCACGTCCGCATTGCGATCCAAACCGGTGACAAAAGCAGCTTCGGATAACGCGCACTCCCAATTATTGCGGTTGTCAGGACTGGCGATACCGACACTTTGCGCCGCGTACTCACCCGCAAAAACTTTTGGCCCGGTACGAGGATAGTTGTCGTACCGTCCCGAGTTTTCGCGGAACCATTTCGGCGCCATGTAGTAGTGCTCATCAACCAGATCAGCCTTCAACTCGCGCAGTTTGGACCAAAGGAAATCGAAACGTTCGCCGTCAGGCGCCGGCCCAGCGCTGGAGATTAAAGCGACATTGGGATACTTCTGTTTCAGGACCTGCGAGAATTTCTCGTACCGCTCAATGTACTGCGGACCCCACTGTTCATTACCTACGCCAATCATCTTGAGATTGAAGGGCGCCGGGTGGCCCATCGCCGCTCGGCGGCGACCCCACTCGGTGTTGGCCGGAGCATTCGCAAACTCGATCAGGTCGATGGCGTCCTGAATGTAATGGTCCAACTCTTCCATCGGAACCAGCTCACCTGTATTGAACTGACAAGCCATACCGCAGTTAAGAATCGGCATTGGTTCTGCGCCGATATCTTCACTCAGCAGAAAGTACTCATAGAATCCCAGCCCAAATGACTGGTAGTAGTCGGGCGTCGGTCGATGTCTGAACTCATAATTCCAACGGTTGATCAAAAGATTACGGTCATCCAGATCGCCGATGGTGGTCTTCCACTGATAACGACGTTCGAGATGACTTCCTTCGACAATGCATCCACCCGGAAAACGTAAAAATCCGGGATTCATCTCTTTTAGCAACTTCACCAAATCAGAACGCAGTCCGTTTTCACGGTTTTGCCAGGTGTCTTTCGGATAGAGCGAGATTAAATCGAGATCTACTGTGCCCGGGCCATCTACCAGCACACTTAACCTCGCTTTTGGGTTCGTCTCGCTGGCGCGAATGTTCGAAGTCAATTCCTTCCACTCCGAAGTCAAACCCGCAACCTTCGTCTGGCCCAGATTGCGTCCGTTTTCATCTTCGAGGGTCACAACCAATCCCTTCGACGACCCGTCCGTTCGTCTTGCACGTACCGAGAACTTGTATTCGGCATCCTTGATTACACCGATACCGCGAAAACCTTCGTTGACGACTCCAAAACCGTTGCCGGGTGTTTCGACCTTCACGCGCAGGTAATGCGAGTTGGGAACGTCTTTGATCGATCCCTGATCGAGAACGTAGAGCGTTCCTTTCGAATCGCCCGGGTTAGTCTCTTTCCAACCCATCATTGGGTCAGGGAATTCGAACGATCGATTCTTTACGCGCTCGGGATATAGACCACCATCGGCGCCAAAGTTGATGTCTTCGAAAAATAGTCCGAAGAGGGTCTTGGGAATCGGCGCTCCCGGTCGATCAACTTGCACCGTGATGTTATTGGTTTGAGAAAAGGCGACCTGTACGGGCGCCACAAATATGAGAACCAGCGTGCTGAGTGTCGCGGAAATTAGTGCTGTCATTCGAGATGCCATGTTAAGGGTCCTACCTTTTAATACTGCCCACGAATGTGAGCCGCTACCTCTGTGTCATAGAAGTCTTTCAACTGCTTATGTAACCCTGTGGAGAGCCGGGGAAGATCACTGACAGTGGAGTTCGCTCGAGCCTGCTGTGGGTTGCTTGCGCCCGGGATGATCGCTGTCACCGCATCGAAATCGAGAATCCACCGCAACGCCATCTGGGCCATCGTCATTCCTTCCGGCACCAGGTCTCGTAAACCTTCGGACAGCTCTACACCTTTTTCGAATGGAAGGCCTGCGAAGGTCTCACCAACATTGAACGCTGTGCCGTCCCGGTTGTAGTGGCGATGATCTGTTTCCGAGAACGTCGTTTCTTTCGTGAATTTTCCGGAGAGCAAACCGCTGGCTAAAGGCAAACGCACGATCAGAGCGACGCCTTTTGATTTAGCAAGGTCAAAAAACTCAAGCGGCTTTTGACGAAAGATATTGAAGATGATCTGAAGTGATGCAAGACCTTCCTGCTCTAAACAGATGAATGCCTCTTCGTTGGTCTCGACACTGACGCCGAAGTTTTTGATCTTCCCTTCCCGTTTCAGAACTCGCAGTGATTCGAAGATCTCACCATCACGCAGAATGTATGTTGGAATACAGTGGAGTTGAGTGAGGTCAAGTGTATACACGCCAAGACGTCGCAATGAAGCTTCCGTATGTTCGCGAACCGCTTCGAGCGAGAAGTTTGCGGGCCAACCGGGCTCGGGAAAACGACCGAGTTTTGTTGCGACAAAGATCTTCCTGGAAGTGTTCTTTAGAAATTTGCCGATTAGTTCCTCGCTTCTACCCAACCCATAAACATCGGCCGTGTCGAAGAACGTCACCCCACCTTCTGAGGCAGCATCGAGAATGTCGAGAGCGCGGCCTTCATCGAGGTCGCCCCAGTCATCACCTCCGAGTTGCCAGGTTCCCAGGCCGATCTCAGATACTTCAGTCGTCGTGTGATCGAATTGACGGTAGTTCAAAGGAGAATCCTTGCTTATTTACCTTGCCGCAGCTCGTCGAGTTGCTGTTCCCTTACCTGTCATCCGCTTGATGAAAGCCACCTCTTCGGGAAGATAA
>DATBMP010000153.1:0-6362 GCA_036554845.1 Pyrinomonadaceae bacterium | reverse complement strand
GCAATAGTCCTGTCCTATCGAGGCAGTTTGAAGATCGACAAAGTCGCATTCCTTGGCTGTACAACCAACAGCGGACACAATGCTCCGATGGTCGAAACCCAGGAGTGGAAAGCGATCTCCATTTCCAATACCAAGTTCATTGATTACGGCAATCGTGCAGGGTTCTTTTCCAAAACACCGCTCGCTCCTCCATATTCATGGATCGGCATTGGCAATGCTGCCGCGCTCCTACCAAATTCGTTACAACGGCATGCAGTGATTCAAACGGTCAAACTAGACGAAGGTGCCTTGTTCGGCATCTCGTCAATTCCGGCACGTTACACACCGGTCAGCGCGCCCTTTGGTATCTACATCTCTGACCTATTCATGAATGTCACGAACCTTGGAGCGTATGGGAATTACTTTGCAGATGTGAAGCGGGTCTTTGTTGAGAAGTCTCACTATGGCTGGAGTCATAACGCGGCTGGCGCGATTAGTCTTAACAACGTCAACGAATCGATCCTGGACTTCGTGACGTGCGTGTTGTCGGCCGACAGAATTCAGGCCGATGCTGCTACGCAACGACTCGTAGTGATGAATTCGGTTTATGGGATGTTGAATTCACAGGCGCCATATACACGAGTAATCACAACTACAGATCCCATGGACGATCCCGTTCAGTACGTGAGGCAGCAGTTCATGGACGTGTTGGGCCAGCAACCATCGTTACCGTCTCTCTACTACTGGGCTGATCGACTCTTGAAATGTGAAGACTCAACTACCTGTCTGACAGCAAAACGTGTGGAACTCGCAACCTATCTCGGTGCAACCCCTGCATCCGAGTTCATGCTCACAGGCAGGATGACATCTACAGATGGATCTGCAATCGCCGGTGTCTCGGTTGAACTCACAGGTTCCACAACAGCGGTGACTCAAACAGACAGTAACGGGAACTATTCCTTCGGCCCATTGTTAACCTCCGGCGAGTACACGATAACTCCCAGCAAGAACCTTTTTACGTTTTTCGCCCAGAGTGTGATTAATCCGACATCCAATCGCGTCGTTAACTTTACCGGGTTCCCAAGCCCTCACACGATTTCCGGCAACATTACTAACCAGTTTGGGGAACCAGTTGGTGGATCACTGGTCGCGCTCAGTGGAACACAAACACGCACGACAACGACGAGTCCTACCGGTCAATACTCTTTTACTCAGCTAATTGATGGTGGCAATTTCACAGTTACAGTCTCCCGACCGAACTACACCTTTGCTACCCCTTCGAAATCAGTAACAAGTCTATCCGCAGATCACACATTCGACTTTCTGGGCACCCTTGGGAGTCATTCAGTTGGGGGCAAGGTTCGCTCGCTGGCTGGCGTTCCCATTGCGGGTGCTTCAGTCAGCGTTGCCGGCACCGAGTCTCACACAAGAACAACAGATGCGAATGGCAATTACTCGTTTGCTGCATTGCGTGCGGAAGGTAGCTACACCGTAAGTGTTTCCGCGCCACCGAACGTCTTCCTTCCCGAAACTCGTCAGCTTAACAACCTGGTCGCAAATCAGACGGCGAATTTCGATGGAGTCGCAACTCATATCATCAGCGGGAAAGTCAGCCGCGAAACTGCAAGTGGTCTGCCGGGTGTAACAGTCACGCTATCTGGTTCGTTATTGCGGGTAACTACTACCAATGATCAAGGTGACTATTCATTTACGGTCGGCACGGGCGGGAACTATGTCGTGACGCCGTCAAAACTACATTACGGGCTCTCACCAACGAACGCGACTTTTAACAACGTCACTGCAAATCAGAGTGCAAACTTCACTGCGACGGCAGTGGACACAGTAGTTTTCTCCAGTGTTAATTATTCCGTTGCTGAAGGAGATGATGTAATTGACATAACCGTAAATCGGGCAGGTGATGTTTCGGGTGAAGCCAGGGTGAAATATAGCCTGACAGATGGGACGGCGTTACAAACTCGGGATTACACTTTCGCTGCAGGTGTTCTGAACTTTGAACCGCTTGAAACAACAAAGACCTTCCAGGTTCTGATCACGAACGATGCATATATTGAGTCGCCTCAGGAAACTGTGAACCTGTTGCTAACAGACCCGTCGGGTTTTGTTCTGGGTAACATGAATTCTGCGGTGCTGACAATCGTAGACACGTCTAACCCTCCTCCATCAACCAATCCAATAGAGGACGCCCGGACATTTGTGGACCAGCATTACGATGACTTCCTGGGACGTTCGCCCGATCAGGCAGGATTGGACTACTGGACCAACCAGATATCGCAGTGTGGAACTGATCAGTCTTGTATTCAGGCGCAGCGGATTGGTGTTTCGGCGGCTTTCTTTGTCGAGTCGGAATTTCAGCAATCCGGCGGGTTTGTTTACCGAGTCATTAAATCGATGACGGGACAACGTCCAGACTATTTCGCGTTCATGGAAGGCCGCGGTTACATGTTGTCGTTTAGCAATGTGGATACAGGAAAACAGTCTTTTGTAGATGAGTATGTAACACGACCGGAATTCATCACCGAGTTTCCGTTGTTGCTGTCCAAGGCTGAGTTTATCGATCGCCTTATAGCCAAAGTGAGAGGTAACACGGGCGTCGATCTCACGGCACAGCGAGACTTCCTGCTTTCGGAATACTCCATAAACGACAGTCGAGGCCAGATACTGAGATTGATCGCCGACGACCAGACGTTGCGGAACGCGGAGTTCAATCGCGCCTTTGTGCTGATGCAGTATTTCGGCTACCTGCGGCGCAATCCAGATCAGAATGGGTATGATTTCTGGCTGAATGCAATGAACCAAAACTCTGGCAACCATCGGGCTATGGTCTGCGCATTCCTGACTTCAGCCGAATTTCAACAGCGGTTTAGCGCGTTTGTGCCCTGGACGAACCAGAGTTGCCTCAATGTTCAATGAGGTTTGTGAAATACGCATACCGAGGTGTCGATTAAGCATTCTCGGATTTACGAGTTTAAGCACTTGAGCCTAACTTTTCTCCCTACTTAAGTTAACGGGAGCTGACTTGAGGTTTTGGTTGACATTCTAAGCAACTCGCACTTATATTGGCCTACCCGAACGTGACCTCTGCCTTTGCCGTTTTAGGGTAGCCATACTTACGATTTGCTTGCATGTTCAAACTTCAACGGCTCGAAATCACCGGCTTCAAATCTTTCGCGGATCACACAGAAATAATCTTCACAGGGGATGGCATCACTGCCATTGTCGGGCCTAACGGCTGCGGCAAGAGCAACGTTGCAGACGCAATTGCCTGGGTTTTAGGCGAGCAGCGGATTAAGCACCTCCGCGGCGGAGAGATGAAAGATGTCATCTTTCAAGGCTCTCGGAATCGCCCTCCCAGCGGCATGGCCGAAGTCGTCATGCACATGATGCGTGATGAAACCCTCGAGCACGAACCAGACATCGAAGATATAGACTCGACTCTCGAGCAGATCGACGATCATGCCATCAGTCTGGACGCCGTCCTTCCCGAAGAATCGCCTGCCATCGAAGTTGTTGTTAGTCCGCCAGCAGATCAACCGCCGGCTGATCAACCTGCAGAACAGCAAACAACCGAAGCACTCGTGGTCGCCGAATCGCCGCGAAGTCATCACAAGCGACATTGGCGGCGACGTAATCTCGCACTCGAATTTGCGCCTGGGGAATGCGTTTCCGTAACGCGTCGTCTTTATCGTTCTGGTGAGAGCGAATATCTGCTGAACGATCGACCGTGCCGGCTGCGAGACATTCAAGATCTCTTCTCAGGTACAGGATTAGCTGGCGGTCACTATGCCATTATCGAACAGGGCCGCATCGGACAGATCCTTTCAGCGAAACCGATGGACCGCCGCAACATCATCGAAGAGGCGGCAGGCATCACCAAGTTCCGTGTGCGACAACGCGCTGCTGAAGCTCGCCTCGATTCAGCCCGCACCAATCTTTCTCGCATTTCCGACATCATCTCTGAGATCGATCGACAGGTGAACAGTCTGCGTCGGCAGGCAGCCAAGGCTCGTCGCTACGGAGTTTTTCGCGATGAACTACGTGGACTCTTGCGCCAGGTTTTTGTCGCAGAGGATCGCCGCCTCAGAAAGTTGCTCGAAGAAACCGAAGCGAAGCTGGAACATACCGCTGCTCTGCAACGTGACGTCGCGAGCGAATTGGCCTCGGGCGAAGAGAACGCGCGGTTTGCCACTCAAGAAGCACGACGCATAGAGGACGAACTGGGCGCTGCCCGTGCGCAAGCCGCAGAAGCGGTTCTGCGTCGCGATCGCGAAATGCGCGAACGCAAGTACAAGGAAGAGCAGGTCGTAGTCTTAAACAAGCGAAAGGGCGAAGTAGAAGCAGAGATCGAGGCGCTGTCTCGACGACTTGTATTGGTCGATGCTGAGTGCGCTCGACTGCGAGAAGAAGATTCGAAGCTTAGACGCGAAGCTGAAGACACAACCCTCTCTTTGCGTCAGGTAGAAGAAGCGCATGCTGAAAAGTTAGGGCTGGCATCGCGGGCCGAAGCGGAGATTGAAGAAGCGCGTTCAGCGTTGCTTAAGCACACTGCGGTTGCAGAGCGATTGCGCGAGATTGCCAGACAGCTCGAGGGCACTCTCGAACGTCTCGCCATCCAGGCCGACGGCTTAACCCGTGAAGGCGAGCGTGCCGCCGCTCAACATCTTGAACGGAAGAACGAAGCCGATGCACTCGAACTCGATCTTTCAACACGACGCGAGCATGTAGCCAAGTTGAATGCGGAACGCGAGATCGCCGTGGGTGCCGTGGTAGCCGGGCACGAGGCCGTCAGCGATACCGAAGCCGAGCTCGTCCGCGTCCGCGACGAAAATTCACGCACCAAACATCGCCTGGAGAGTCTGAAGGAACTGGACGATCGCCGCGCCTACTACTCATCAGCGGTCCAACGCATCTTTTCGTTAGACGATTCCACTCGCGACTTTCATTTCATTGGAACATTGGCCGACGCGCTTAATGTCGAGGCCAAGTGGGAGCGTGCAGTCGAAGGGGTTCTTGGTTCGTCGTTGCAGTCGATCGTTGTGCCGACACCGGATGATGCTGCTCGCGCAGCTGTATGGCTGCGAGAGAACAACGCGGGTCGGGCCAGTTTCCTGGTTGCCGGTTTGCACGGCGCCAGCGACGAGGCAGAAATGCTCGATACACTCGCGTGCAAGATCGAGGAGCGTCCAGCACTTTCGATCTCAATATCCAATGAGGGACTCGATGATCTGCGCATCAGCGATCTGCTGGGAGCTCCGAGTCAACTCGTTGCCGTATTGAAACGAACCCTACCGCAGAAAATGGGCGCACGCCTGGCAAAGAACCTCGACGATGCGATGGCAAAGTCAATGGCCACCAGGGAAGTCTACGTCACGCTCAATGGGGATTGGGTTACGAACGGACAGTTTGTTAGTGCCGGTGATGCTCGAGCGCTGGAAGAAGGCGCCGGTCTCTTAACCTTCAAACGTGAATTGCGCGAACTCGAGGCAAGGGCTCACGTTCTGCATGATGAATTGAAGGTGGCTGAGTCGGCGGCAAGTGACGCGCGTTCGCGCCTGGTTGGATTGGAAGATTCGGTTGTACTTCTCAACGAAGCGATCGGACGTGAAGAACGCGAACTGATGGCGCGTGAATTGACGGCCGCGGGTTTGACCCAGGAGATCGAACGCGCTGAACGTCACGTTCGCGTGGTCGCTACTGACCTCGCACGGGTCGAGGAAGAGCGACTGGATGTTGAACGAAGACGTCTTGAAGCCCTTGCTGATGCCGAGGCTGCGGAGAATGCTCGCATTGCTGCTGGTGAAAGCGTGAACACTGCCTCAATGACATTGGCCGACGCTCGAAGACAAGCTGAATTAGAGAGCGAGGGATTGGCCCATCAGCGCGCCATCGCAGCTGCTGCCGCTGAACGACGTCGCGCGACAGCAACTGAGCTGCGGCGGCTAGAGGCGGAGTACGAAGATCTCGTGGGCCGGTCAGATCGTCACCGTCTGGAAGTGATCGAGATCACGACCTCGCTCGATGAGTTGCAGCAATCAATCGCAGAACTGACGCGGCTCGCTGAAAGTGTTGATGAAGAACGAGCACAAGAGGAACAACAGATTACGGCGCTCACCTCCGGACTTGAGGAAGCACGTAACCGCGCTGACAACCTTGCTACGCAACTTTCTGAGCTGAATCGACGCGCTGCCGAGATACGCGAGGGTCGCAGTGAGCTTGAAGTCCAACGGGCTGAAGCGCAGGCGCGCCTCACGTTTGTTGGTGAGAATTGCCACGCTGAACTCAATCAGTCTCTTGAAGAACTCGCGCACGAACTGGACTTTGCACCTGACTTTGATCTCGAAACAGCCCAGGCAAGAGTAGAGGAA
>DATBMP010000145.1:0-2746 GCA_036554845.1 Pyrinomonadaceae bacterium | reverse complement strand
AGATGCCGATCGCCGACAGCACAAAGGCAAGCAAGGCGAACAGAGTTATCAAGAGCGTGTTGAAACGCGGCTGAGCAACCGACTCGCTGAGGAGGTGCGTCATTGTCGCCAGGCGCGTCGGACTCTCTTCCGGGTCTACTGACTCAATCTGTGCACGAACTGCGCCGGCCAAACTCATCGGTTCAGTTGTGGTGCGCAACACGATTCGCATGCCCGGATAAGGACTCTGCGCGTGCGGAACGTAGGTTTGTGGACCAGCCTCAACACTTAATCCTTGATACTTCGCGTCACCCACGACACCAACAATCGTGCGCATAACGCCACCGAGCGTCATACGGCGGCCGAGCGGATCCTCATTTGGAAAAAACCGATCCGCGAGCGTTCTGTTTATGACGACTATGCCGGGAGACTGTGCAGTATCTTCTTCAGTAATGGTGCGGCCACTAACCAGCGGAATTTGTAAGGTTTCGAGAAAGTCAGGAGTGGCCGGGATGTAGATCGCCGATGGAGGTTGGCCGCCTGGGTCGTTTGGCCTGCCTTCTATTTCAAAGCCCTGCCCTTGTTGAATGTAGCTTGGCGGCAAACTCGTTGATGCGCCTGCCGACACAACACCTGGCAGAGATCGAACGCGCTGCAATGCCTGTTCAAAAAATGCGACCTGCTTTGCCGGATCCTGGTAGTTGACGAACTGCAAACCAAGAGACATCGTCAAGAGGTTCTCAGTATTGAATCCTGGATTAACGTCCGTGAGTCGTTGGAAGCTCTTGAGCATCAACCCGGCGCCGACTAACAACATCACTGCAAGCGCAACTTCACTAACAACCAACAGACCACGCATTCGTTTTACGCGCGCCAGTCCGGCGATACCACGACCGCCTTCGCGTAAAGAGTCATTTAAACTTAGACGACGTGCATGCCAGGCCGGAGCTAATCCAAACAGAACTCCGGTAGCGATCGAGATTGAGAATGTAAAGACGAGGGCCCATCGATCGACCACCACACTCTCCAAGCGAGGTACGTCCTTCGGTGTTAGTTCGAGGAGCAGTTGCACACCCCAACTTGCGAGGAGCAACCCGATTGCGCCGCCTAAGAGCGATAACAGCACACTTTCAGTAAGCATCTGCCTAATGAGTCGGAACTGGCCCGCACCCATAGCGCGACGGATGGCGATCTCGCGATCACGTGCGGCGGTTCTCGCCATCATCAAGTTGGCAACATTGGCGCAGGCAATTAAGAGAATGAAACCTACCGCCACGAGGAGCACCAGCAGCGGCTTTTGATATTCACCGACCATCTGGGTGTAAAGAGGAACGAGAACAATGCCGGTGCCAGCTTGTGCGTCTGGATAATCTCTGGCAAGGCGTTCGGCGACCGTGTTCATATCCGCCTGCGCCTGGTCCATCGTTACTCCGTCTTTCAAGCGTCCTATAACTCGATAACCGCGAAGAGAACGACTATTGATCCAGTCGCCTACGGGTGAGCGCGAACTACCAGCAATTTCGTAGACGGATGCGAGTGTGGCCCAGAGCTCAATGTCAGGTGCCGGAACGCGAAATGATCGGGGCATCACACCAACGATCGTGAAAGTCTCGGCATTCAGATTAATCGTCTTCCCGATCACATTCGGATTGGCGTGGAACCGGCGCCTCCACAATTCATCCCCGATAACTACAACTCTTTCGCGCTCATCGGTGGGTTTCAGCGTGCGACCCAGAACCGGTGTCACTCCCATCACATCGAAGAAGTTTGTGGTGGCAAAGACTCCACGGGTTTCATCACGACCTTCAAGCCCGGAAACCTGAAAG
The DNA here is from genome assembly GCA_036554845.1 of Pyrinomonadaceae bacterium. GTDB lineage: Bacteria > Acidobacteriota > Blastocatellia > Pyrinomonadales > Pyrinomonadaceae > PSRF01. Next base: position 941 of record DATBMP010000145.1, on the reverse strand, counting down.
CGGTTGAAGGCATAGGCGGCAAAACCTTCAAAGGCGAGCGACTGTTGTTGCCAATCGCGAAAGGTTGGCATCGAGGTGGGATATTGCGAGCCCGGGCGTTGCAGGTCTCTATTCCAGACGCCATAAAGCTCGTTTGGAGCACTGTATGGAAGAGGACGAAAGACAATGGCGCTAACGACACTGAAGATCGCGGTGTTGGCGCCGATTCCCAGTGCGAGGGTAAGCAGAGCCACCATGGTGAATGCACGGTTCTTACCCAGCATCCGAAAGCCATAGCGAAGATCTTGAATGAATGTTTGCATGATGACCTCCGTTTCCCCGGTCTTGCATCTGTCAGCGGTCATTGGTCAGTTGCGGATTCGTGTTGCTTCGCAGATCCGTCGTGAGGTTCGGAAAAGCGATCCACCAAGCGTCACGAAAGATCACCAACTAACAACTGGCCCCTCTCTCCTGACCAGTGACAACCGACCATTACTCATACCGCAACGCTACCAACGGATCGACTTTCGTCGCCCGACGAGCCGGCAAGTAACAAGCCAACAGTGCGACCACGATTAGGACCAGCGAAACAGCTACAAACGTCAGCGAGTCTGTAGGTGTTACCCCAAACAGCATCGTGGCTAACAAACGAGTCAAAGCAATCGCACCGGCAACTCCGATCAAAACTCCAATCAGCGTTAAGGTAAGCCCGTTCTTAATGATCAATTTCAGAACATCTGTGGCACTCGCCCCAAGCGCCATTCGAATGCCAATCTCCTGCGTCCGCTGCGTAACGGCGTACGACATCACTCCATAAATACCCACAGCCGCTAATACCAGTGCCAGTACCGCAAACAGTCCCACCAACACCATGTTGAAACTGCGCGCCGCGACCGACTCGGCAGCCACATTTGTCATCGTTTCAACCTTGGTAATCGGGAGTTGACTGTCCACTTTCCAGA
>DATBMP010000122.1:0-4111 GCA_036554845.1 Pyrinomonadaceae bacterium | reverse complement strand
AAACGGCACCCTGGTCAAGGGCCAGATGATTAACGAAGTCATCCTTCAGGAAGGGGACAAGATCGTAATCGGCGATCAACTGTTTCGCTTTGACTTGCTGGATGAGATCGATCGTGAGTTTCAACAGCAGATTCATCGTCTGCTTGCGCATGATGAATTAACAGGTCTTCTTACGAGCAAGTCTTTCTTTTCAGAATTGGGAAGAGAATCAGCGCGTGCTGAACTCGAGTCGCTACCATTCTGCATTTTGATGATGGACTTAGATCACTTCAAAACCGTCAACGACAATCTGGGTCATCTGGTCGGAAGCAGAACGTTGAAAGAGGTTGGTGAAGTTATCAAGCAGGCGTTGAGGGCCGGGGATGTTGCTGCCCGTTTTGGTGGCGAGGAGTTTGCCGCATTAGTGCTCGATGCTGACTATGCGCAAGGCCTGGTTGCAGCAGAGCGCGTTCGGTATGCCGTTGAACAGCATACCTTCGGTGCTAACGACGCGTCTGAAACGCCCAGGACAACTCACAGAATCACAATCAGTGTTGGTGTCGCAGCGTTTCCCGATGACGCCAGGGATCCTATTCAACTTATTGAATTGGCCGACTCGGCGCTCTATCGAGCAAAACGAAACGGCAGAAATCAAATCTGCGCCTACCGACCATCCCTGGCAGCCACCGAAGGACCATTACCGCCACGACGCAGTTAAAAGTCATCCCCAATTCAGTCAATTAGTGAAACGAATGTGGAGCCATGGCGTGTTATTCGACGGAGAAGCAACCTCGGTTGCGCTCGTTTAATCTAGACGTGTATGCTTTCGCGGTGAGTCGAATTCTCCGCGACTACCAACCTTAAGAGTACCGACGCTGTGAATAACAAGCTTAATCTGGCCAGTAAGCCCTTTACCAATCGAACTCTGCCCTGGGTGGTTACCGGGGTCTTGCTTTTTTTCTCCTTGATCGCATTCGCCGGCATTATTCGGGCCACCAGACAGGCGAATACCGAAGCTGCTGTTATTGAGAATGAGGTTCGCCGGTTGCGGCAAGAGGAAGAAGGTCTCCGGAAAGAGGCCGACAAGGTCAAGCAGTCGCTGTCTTCTGATCAATTAAAAACACTCAAGGCCGCGCACGAGCTCGTTGATCGCAAGCAGTTCTCGTGGTCTCGCCTCTTCGTTGATTTGGAATCCGCGTTACCCGGAAACGTGAGGGTTACTCGCATCAGCGTTCGTGACGTCGCGATGCGCGATACGCAAACTGTTGCCGAGCTGGATCTCGCGGTTGTCTCGAAGTCATCAGAGACGATTACCAATATGATCTCCAACATGGATCGCGGTGGCGTTTTTCGAGCGTACATTGCAGCTCAGAATCTTCAGAAAGGTCGAGGCGAAACCGGCACCGAATACGAACTGCACGTAATTTATAGTCCACGCGCAGGCGCTCCGACGGTTGAGAGTCAAGCAGCAAACCTGGCTCAAGCTGGTACCCAACCTGAGACCTCTGAGGGAGGTCCAAAATGAGTGAGCAGCCGGCAATCACAACGTCAAAGCCACGACGAGCGATTCAAGTGAGTCTCGAGCGAGTCCGCGACACGCGCTATGGCAGTATGTTTGGAGTAACGGAGATTTTCGCACTTGGGGGAGCAATCCTGGTGCTGCTGATTGTAGTAATCAGTTATCTCTACTTCCTGGTACCGGCACGCTCAAATCTAGAAACTGCTAAGCAAGACCGAACTCGCTTGCAAACAGTCTTGAGTAGCTCGAAAGAGGTTGTGCAAAAAGGACAAACTACAGAGGCGGCAGTTACGAATATCGTTCAAAGCCTCAATGAGTTTGAAAGCGGACGACTCTTTGGCGGCACTCAGGGACGAATGGACCTCTACGAGGAAGTGAACTCTCTGATTAACAAGAACGCACTGCGAAACACATCTGGGCCGGTCTACGTAACTCTGGAACCAACGACTAAAAAACAATCAACCGCAAACGGAAAATCTGCCGGCGCAAAATGGCAAAGTGTTTACCCCGGGATCGCCATCAGTGTCACGGTCGAAGGCCAGTACGCGAACCTGAGAAGGTTCGTGCGTGATATCGAAGCCAGCAAGCTATTTCTAATCATTAATGCAGTCGAGTTAGAGCGGGCATCTGATACTGACTCTCCTTCAAGCGGCGAAGGTGGATCGGCGCGCGCCTCACTCGTGAGTCTGCGTTTGGAGATGGCGACCTATTTCCAGCGTGGAACCGAAACAACCACCGAGTCATTGCCTCAGTAAGTATGCAGAAAGTTGACCTCAATACTCCGGAAGACCGGAAGAAACTTATCATCGCGATTGCCCTGGGGCTGGTCGCACTGGTGTTCCTGTGGTGGACCTTTATTGGTTTTGGTTCGTCAACACCTCCACCGAGGACCGCAACCTCATCTCCAACGCCGGCACCACGTTCCGGGGTTCAGCGTCCTCCCGCCTCAGACGTGTCGGAGATTAAGGAGGACGAGCTCGACCAATTGCAGCAGATAACAGTCACCTATTCTCTTCCGCCGGCCACTGAGGCGCGACGGAATATATTCTCCTACTATGAGCCGCCTCCCCCGGTTGAAAAGGTTGCTGACGCACCCACTCCGACACCGACGCCGACGCCACCGGTGTTACTGGCCTCGGTTCAACCGTCGAACGTGTATGCACGAACAGCAGATTTCACTCTCGAAGCAGCAGGCGACAAGTTCACGCCCAGTCTGCGAGTGTTAATTGATGGCAGGGAAATGCCCACCCGTTACGTAGGGCCGCAACAACTCTCTGCAAGAGTTCCAGCGGCGATGATTGCGTCGCCCGGACAACGGCAAGTGATGGTAAGGAGCCCGGATGGAGCCGCCTACTCAAACACAGTCATGCTGAACGTGGCACAGGCGCCTACTCCTAATTACACCTACATCGGCATCATTGGGACTAAGACCTACGCTGACACGGCGATTGTGCGTGATGGAAGTAACCGCGAGATTCTGAATGTGCAGCGCGGTGATGTGCTGGCCGGAAGATTTCGCGTGACAAGCATCTCTGAGAAAGAGTTGGTGCTTACTGACACCACTCTGAAGATCCGACACCCCTTGCCGTTCACGGTTGATGGCGAGCGAGGCTACAACCCGCTGCAGCGTCCAACCCCGAGAGTCGATAGTGAAGACGATGAACCGTAATATCCGACACCACAATATATATGGTTCGGGTTCATGCGCTGACTTCCGTGCTTCAAGTGGAGTTGTGAGTCGCAGTAGTACCCAGGAGGCTGGTTATGCGCTCGTCGCGATGCTTGCGCTCATGACCGTGCTCGCCATGTTCGCCCTCGCTGCGGCACCTAACATTCGTCAACAATCGCAACGTGAGTTAGAGAAGGAAGCAATCTTTCGCGGTGAGCAAGTAGCTGATGCAATTCGAAGTTACTACGTTTACAAACGCTCAACTGTGGGTGCTCCAGGTGATGCAGCGTTGCCAACTTCGATCGATGATTTGCTTGAAGGAGTTCCGATTCCAGGTGGAACAAAGCGCCGACAGATCTTGCGCGTGAGTGCCGCGCGTGATCCGTTGTCATCATCAGGAGAGTGGGGTTTGGTGCGACCGCGATCACAAAAGCTGATCGACTTTCAACGATCAGTTTTGCTGTATGCAGAAAACACTGTTCCTGTACCGCGTACCCCGCAAATGGTTGAACTACAGAGACTTATGGTTCCGATGATAACGACGGTGGTGGGTACCGAAGTTACCCCTTCTGAAGATGATGATGACGATTTGTCATCGGATTCTTCGGGCCCATTCGTCGGAGTTGCAAGTCGCAGTGGTAGAGCTTCAGTACTTCACTATTATGGTATCGAGCAACATAACGATTGGATATTTACTCCTCTATTCAGATGATGGACCACCTCACGATCAAGTTCTAACAGTGACCATCATCACGCCTTGTAGTTAATCGCAACAACCTTCAAATTCGATCTCGTCGTCCATCGATCTGCGTGCGATCGCTTGTCGAGAGTTGAACGTACGACCTCTGTCAACATGCATCTCAACAGCGAAGATCGTCGCCGCATTGCTCGAAATATTTTCTAAGCTTGCTGTAATAAGTTGTTGACAAGAGTGTAAATTGCGT
>DATBMP010000093.1:0-4988 GCA_036554845.1 Pyrinomonadaceae bacterium | reverse complement strand
AGAACCAACACGTAGCTGACCTCGAGTGCGTTCCATCTATTGCGAGCCGCTAAAGTTAGTAACACGCTGCGAAATCCGAGATAGATGCCTATCCCAACCATCGATCCGAACGTGCCGGGCGCAATCGGAATGTAACCAACGCCACATGTCGCTATCGCCAGCGCACAGTAATCTCGCGCGGACCGGGCCGGACGTGGCGGCGCATCGACCTGGCCCGCGATTACCACTGTCGGATTCAGTTCGTCGCTTGATTCTTTGACTGCGGTGGGTTGTTCCTTGTCTGTTGCCAGTTGAACTCTCCTTTGTCGAAACGGTGCACTGAGAATCAGCTAACCTGCAACTGACAACTGACGGCTGCCTGCGAAGAGAATTTTTCCAACCAGATCATACTCATGCGCTTGCGTAATCTCGACCGAAACAAGCTCACCTGGCACCGGAATCATGCCTTCGGGAACATCATTGATGAGCACACAACCATCAATATCCGGTGCCTGGGATTCCAGTCTTCCCTGCCATAAAAGATCACTCTCAATGGATTCACCTTCAAACATCACCTGCACGGTCTCTCCAACTCGCGCCTTATTCCGCTTCCGCGAAATGCGAGATTGCGCCCGCATCAGTTGAGCGCGTCGTTTTTTGGCGATCCGCGGATCGACTTTGTTGGGAAGTTCGAAAGCGGGAGTTCCTTCTTCGTCCGAGTACGTGAACACACCGACTCGATCAAATTCAACATTCTTGATGAAGGTCATTAGTTCGGCAAAGTCCGCATCGGTTTCGCCGGGAAAGCCGGTGATGAAGGTGGTCCGTATTCCGATTTCGGGGACTCGCGCACGAACACGCGCGATTAGGCGCTCTAAGCTCTCTCTATTGCCACCACGTTTCATGAGCTTCAGAACGTCTTGTGAAGCGTGTTGCAACGGGATATCCAGGTATTTGACCGCCTTCGGCTCAGTGGCCAGAACATCGAGAAAAGAATCGCTGATGTGCGTCGGATAGGTATACATCACACGCACCCACTCAATTCCCTCAGTGTGCGAAAGTTCGCGTAACAGATTCGCAAGCCCATCCGCTTTACCCAGATCTTCCCCATAACGTGACGAATCTTGCGCGACTAGGATCAGCTCCTTAACACCTTCTTCGGCTAGCTGATGTGCTTCGGCAACGATCGAACCGAACCGGCGACTGCGAAAATGACCACGCATCTGGGGAATGAAACAGAAGGCACACGGCCGGTCGCAACCTTCGGCAATCTTTATAAAGGCATAGTGTGACGGCGTAGCAAGCACACGCGGCGTCGACTCATCATAAAGATAAGTAGCTGTTTGATTGCCGAGTGGAATGACTGGCAGATTTCGTGTTTGGGTTGCGGGGTTGCAGACGGTGAGAATCTCGTTGATCTGGCTGGTACCAATGAAGGCATCGACCTCGGGAATCTCCGCCTTCAATTCATCGCGATAGCGTTCGACCAAACAACCTGCAACTATTAATCGAGTCGCACGACCTTCACTCTTAAGTCTGGCCGCTTCGAGAATCGCGTCGATTGATTCCTTCTTGGCTGAGTCGATGAAACCACACGTGTTGACGACGACGGTGTCAGCTTCGCTCGCATCGGCTGTCAACTGATAACCACTTCCCTTGAGTTGGCCCATCATCACTTCGCTGTCAACGAGGTTCTTGGGACATCCCAGGCTAATAAATCCGACTTTCCTCATGAGCTGTGCGGTTCCTTGAGCCTTCTGAGGATCTCCTCAATCCTTCGCTGCTCCGTTTGCGTTAATCGGTGAGCACCGTATCGAACACGATTGTAGGCGGCGGTAATCGCGACGGCGTCCTGCATCTTCAAGCTCGTGGCAAACTCGAGCGGCGTCTGTTCCGGCGAGCGATGAAGCCCTCGCTCAGCCAACAACTGGACCAGTGTTTCATAGAACTCGACTGCCGAATGACGCGGGCCATCGTCACGTCGGGAAATTCTGAATGCTTGCCAACCAAATCGTTTTACTCTCCAAAGTAATGCCACCGCACATATCAGAATTACGGCAACAGAAAACGCGATAATCAGGGTGGTCCATGAAGTGACTCGTAATTCATCAAAGATGTCAGTGACGAGCGTTTGATACCGGGCCACCTGACTCTGTGCTGCTGTGGCTAACGATCGCTGTTCCTGCTTGTCGTAACCAATTACATATTGGAACCACAACAGTTCTAAAGCTTCAGCGTATTTTCCAAGTCGCGCGGCAACACCTGCTCGCACCGGCTCAGTCCGACCCGCTGATGGTGTGGGATCGAAGGTCACCCAGGAGTTTGTTTCGGGGAAATAGACTTCCACCCACGAGTGCGCGTCACTCTGTCGAACTGTGTAAGCACCAGCTGGCTCGTTGTACTCGCCGGGCAGGAATCCATTGACCACGCGCGCTGCTATGCCTTGCGTGCGCAGCATGACGGCCATCGCGGTTGAGAAGTACTCGCAATGACCTTCACGCACATTGAAAAGAAAATCAGATAGTGGATCTGGACCACTCGCTTTCATATCGAGCGTGTAGCCGTAGCGGGTCTGTAAGTCAGCTTCAATAGCCGCCGCGATATCGTAACGAGTTCGCGCCCCGCTGCTCTCAACAATGAAAGAAGCCTGTCGGAAGATGCGTTCGTCCAACGTACCTGGCAATCGTAGATAGCGGGCGTAAATTGCTGGATATCGTTGATAGTCCTCACGCAGAATTTCGGGTGGCGGCTCAGTTGTATCCGATAGCGCCTTATAGATGATGCGATCGAATTGTGGTCGACGACTTTGAATGGATCGCTCTGCATCTACTCTCAAGACAGAGAAGTCGCCTTGGATCGCTACTGGTTGAGGCAACGCGAACAGAACGTTGGATTCAATCGGCTCAAGAAAGATCGTCTGCGTGGTGAGATGTTCGAGAGATGCAGTACTTCCGACCTGAAAGAAACCTCGTTCCCCTGTGGGATCCACAATCGGCCGACGCGATTCTGCCGACTTGCGCCATCCCCTGCCGGTGAATTCGTCAAGCGCGACGCCTCTCCAGCGCAATCCCTTTGGAATCCTGCCAGTTGAGCCTTCCAGACGAACCCGCATCACAACTTCGTTATTGCTCTTCAGCGTACCGATCTCGCCGAGAGTAACGCTCTCCGAAAAACCGATGAAGCTGTGCAGGCCCGAACCGCCTCGCGATAGCGTTGCCGATCCAGCACGAGGCGCAATTAGAAACAACGGAAGGGCGAGAACAAAGATCAGGACAAAAAGAACAGCGGCCAAAGCGGGCAGTCGTTTCGATTCGTTGCCGCCAGCTCGCTGGCCCATCGCGAGTCGTCTAAAAACTTTCGCATCTGGTGAAACCAGCAATCGTGTCTCAACCGGCTCGATGGCTCTCCGTGCCTTCCTTATTTCAAATGCGATAACCGTTGAGAGACCGCAGAACAGGTAGAGAGTGAGAGTACCAAGGAAGGCGGGACTAAAACTCAATCCGGCCGCAAGCAGCATCTCGAAAAACGAGATGAGATACAGGAAAACCCAATCACGGTCGGACTTTACCTGAAGTAACTTAATCGCCGACAAAAACAGTATGAGATGGGCCAACGCGTTCACGCCCAGACGGTCACGCGGCTCGCCCATGTTGCTCTGGTACTGCCAATCAAGAAAGAAAAGTGGAATCGAAAGGAGCACGACAACCAGTCCCACGCGTTCAGAGATCTGCCATTTTGTCCCCTCGAGTTTCCAGGCCGCGACGATGACGATGGCAAAGATAATAGCCAGCGGGAGACTTAGACCCCCGGCCAATACCAATGCCAGCATCGCGACGACGATCATCGCGAACGAAGAGGCTCGAAAATAAGTATCAAAATTCATTGAGTGTTACTGCTTTGAAGTCGATCCCAATTCTTTCAAACGAATCTCAAAAAGCTTTGGCCATAACTTGCCAGTAACAAAAAGTCGCTCGGTGGCTTCGTCATATGCAATTCCATTGAGAACCGCTTCCTCATCGCGGACCTCGGCCGGGTTCAATAAACCACTCAGATCTATCCAGGCGGTCACCCGTCCCGTCTCGGGATCGATAACTGCGATGCGATCCTGATGCCAGATGTTTGCGTAGACCTTTCCTTGAATGTACTCGAGTTCATTGATCTCATTTACCGGACGACCACGATCCATAACTGTAAGCGTCTTCGTCACCTGAAAGGTGTTGGGATCGAGAAAACGGAGTCGATTGCTGCCATCACTGATGATCAGCGAAGTGCCATCGTCGGTTATTCCCCAACCTTCGCCAAAGTATGGGAACTCACCAACCTTCTGAAAACTTGCCACGTCGTAAATGAAGCCACGCTGATGTTGCCACGTCAGTTGGTAGATCTTCCCGTTCAGAAGAGTGACTCCCTCCCCGAAGTACGGAGGGGGAATATCAACCTTCTGCTCTATCGTGCCAGTGTCGATCGTCACCCGGCGAAGACTCGACATTCCCTCTTGCCCAGTGCTTTCGATCAGCTTTCCGTCATGAAAGATCAGACCCTGAGTAAAGGCAGACGAGTCATGTGGCCAGACTTTCTGAACGTCATAGGTGTAGTTAAGCACGTTCGCGTTGTTGGTCGTTTTGGGCACGTTTGGATTGGCCGCAGGCGGAGGCGGGTTTTCACAACCGAAGAGGGTCATTGCTACGGCGATTAGAAGTGCGAGCGCCAACGGTTGTGAGGCGGCTCGGCCGGGAAATACTGGTAGTTTTGGAGCGTTTCGAAGCATCTATCGACTAAAAACGGACCTTCTGAGCTTAACATCGAGGGGCCCTGTTTCTGTAATCGACGGGTGTCTTGTCGCTTTGGTTTGAGGTGCTTAATGCGGTTAATGGGCTTTGCTTTCAAAGTCGTCCAATCAAATGCGCTAAAGGGTGTGTTCGCAGAGTCGCTTTGCACAAAAAGTCCTTTTTGGAATTTCGGCTCGGCCGCACCCTTGCGGTAAGCCTGCGGCTTACCGAACCTTCATA
>DATBMP010000025.1:0-14579 GCA_036554845.1 Pyrinomonadaceae bacterium | reverse complement strand
AGATGCACCGCTGATCGTTGGCACAACTGAGATCTATCGCAATCAACTTTTCGATTCGATGAGAGGCGGCGAGGAAGTTCGCGCTGATCTGGTCGTTCTCGACGAAGCCCATTACCTCGCAGATGAAGATCGAGGACATGTATGGGAAGAGGCGATCATACTTTCCCCACCGCGAATTCGATTGCTCCTGCTTTCGGCAACGATCGGCAACGCTCACGAGTTCGCAGAGTGGATTGCAGAAGTCCGTGGTGTTCATTGTGGAGTTGTGTCGCGGCCTGGTGCGCGCCCCGTTCCCTTACGGGCAGCGTTGCTTCTGCCGGATAGGCGACTGCTCCCGTTGATTGGTGAAAATGGAAAACTGAACCGCGAGATCGCGGCCCTGGGCGAAAGTGCACGAGAGGAACGTCGTGGACCATCACGTTACAGGAGACGGTATTAAGATTGACGATTGGCGATTGGCGATTTGAAGACTAACTCAACGCGTTTGTTAATTTTGAGTGGATTGATGACGAGACGAAATTGGCAATTGGCAATCGGCAATCGGCAATCGGCAATCGGCAATCGTTCCAAGGGAGCCAAATCCTTGAAACTCAGCATGCCTGAAATGCCGCCGGCTACCTTGCTCGATGCACTCGGCTCGTATCGACTGCTGCCGGCGATCGTGTTTCTACCGACCCGCCGTCGCTGTGATCAAGCAGCTTCCGAAGCCGCCTTCATTAGAAAAGATCCAAACAACGAGCGGCGCGAGGCACGCCGCGAATTCATCCGGACCTTCGTCGAACAACATCCCGAAGTACGTGGCCACCGACACTGGGATACGATCGTCAAAGGCGCCGTAGCATCACACCACGCCGGACATATTCCCGCTTGGAAACTCATAATCGAACGCCTGATGAGTAAGGGTCTGCTGGACGCAATCTTCGCGACCGCAACCGTGGCAGCGGGCGTCGATTTTCCTGCTCGTACAGTTGTGCTATCCGGCGCCGACGTGCGAACAGGACGTGGTTGGCGAACTCTCACAGCGTCTGAACTGCAGCAGATGACAGGACGTGCCGGCAGAAGAGGGCGTGACGAGGTGGGATTTATTGTTGCAGCACCGGGACTGCATCAGGATCCCGAGAAGATTGTTGAACTGCTGAAGGCGCCTCCCGATCCACTGATCAGTCAATTTCGAGCTACATACACAACCCTTCTTAATTTGCTCGACGCGTATGGAAGCTTTGCTGAAGTTCGCGAAATCGCTGCGAAGAGTTTTGCGCACCGCGACACGTCAAGACGCACTGCACGATTGGAAGCGGACATCCAACAAAGTCAACTCGAGATAGAACGCAAGCTGACGGCAGCCCGTTGTGACGTCGCACCGTCTCGTGTTCTCGGGCTCGAGCGGTTGGTAAGTGCCCGCGCACGGTTGCAAGAACGGAAGCCCCAAACTCGCGCCGAAGTCCTGCATCGATGGTTGAATGATGTCGTACGTCCGGGGCGAATTATTGGTATCGGACGAAGTGGTAAACGTCTGGTAATGGTCACCAATCGTTTCAACGACACGGTGCAAGGAGTTCGTGAGGATGGTCGCGGCGCCAGTCTTCCACTCAGTCGCATCGGTCGCGTTTACGATCCCCTGTACCAACTAAACGAAGACGCCATTGAGCAGGCTTTCGAAGAGATACAAACCAGGGGGTCTGAGCTGGTCCTGCAAGAACCTCGATTGCGTGACGCCGATTCAGAGGACGGCAAGGCATTGAACCTGCTCGACGACACAATCGAATCAATTCTCTCTCCTGACTTGCAAGACGCAGACCGGCAAGGTTGTAAAGAAGCTATTTGGGCGGCACTTGTTGACGCTGAGAATATTCATCGCGCTGAGAATCAACGAGATCGCTTGCGTGAAGATGTTTGGGATCCATTCGAACAACGTGCACGAGTCCTGGCTTCGTTTGGATACCTCGATTTTGAAGCTGAAAAAGTTACTGAACGGGGTCGATGGCTGGCTGATCTTCACATCGATCGTCCACTGATAGTTGGTGAAGCATTAGAGAACGGACTGTTCAAGACGCTCGACTCGGTGCGCATGGCAGCAGTGATGGCGGCACTGACTGCCGACGAAGATCGAGACTACGGTGAGCTGGAGTTGGAAGATGCGCTGGTGGCGAGTTTGACTCAATTTGAAGAAGTAGGTTTTCGAGTTTCTTCCGAAGAGTGGAAGTTCGGAATTGAGCCGACACCGGAACTAAATTTTTCTGCAGCAGGCGCCGTTGCACGGTGGGCGACCGGCGCTGAATGGGCCACAGTTGTTCGTGAGACTCGCGCTGAGGAAGGTGATCTCTATCGAATGTTTTCGCTGACTGGAGAGGCGCTGTTGCAAGTTGCGGGACTGCGTCGGGCGCATCCTGAAGCGGCATCGATGGCTGCGACTACGGCTGAATCAATACTTCGAGAACCGGTCCGGTAGTTGGTGATCGCTTTATTCACGACCACAGCAAACCAACCAAAACAGCCGCCAGAATGATTGTTAGAAGCAGTCCAAAACTCGCAAATAGTATCTCGATGGTAGCTTGGATTTTTCCTTCAACCTTCCAGCGATCGTGCGTGCGCCTTCGGAAAGAAGGTGAGACAACATAACGCCACCCACCGAACGCATTGATGATCCAGTCGACTACTTCGAATACTTCAGCTGGCATATGCCGAGCACTTCACATCAAAGAAAGCCGATCAAAGACATAAAGCCGAGGCGATCGAACTTCTGAGCTATCAAGATCTTTTTCTTAGGACATTCAGGACGTCGCTGGACTTAACAAACCACGTACGCTCGAGAACACTTTGCGAAAGAAGCGGAAGATTCTAGGCAGCACCAACGCAGAAACAACCAAACCTGCCGCGACAATCATGAAGAGAACTATTGGAAGGAACACTGAACAAACAATCGTAACGACAGCAAGCACGTCTTCAAGAGTGCTCGCCACGACATTAGAAACAGGTTCAGGACTGGTATTAAGTAGCGCTCGCGTAGCCGCTTTGGTTCCATGAGAACTCAACGCCAGACTACCCCCCAAAAGAAACGCGATTACCTGAACGCCCTTGTCAAAATCACCAAAGCTAGCCGCGGCCAGCACTGCGCCGGCTGGAACCCGAATGAACGTGTGAATCACATCCCACGTGCTATCGAGCCAGGGAATCTTGTCGGCAAAAAACTCGATCACGTACAGCACCGCCGCCACTCCGATTACCCACCAGCTTGTCAGGACACCTAATTCGCCGGGGAGTTGCAGATTCGCAAAGCGGCTTAACAACCCAAGCGTGGCAACGGTGGCGTAGAGATTGATGCCTGAAACCCAGGAAGCTCCCAAAGCGATTGCCAGTGTCGAAATGATATTCATTGTGCCGAATTATAATCCTCCAACTCTTAAACCTCACCCAGAATACGATGCATTTTGACCTGTAGTTCAGCCGAAACTCTCGAGTACACGGAAAGGTGCACGGTTACAGTTCATGCCGAATCCAGCTTAGGAAAAGAGAATGGTTGTAATCACCAACGCGGGTTTGTCATAATCCAAGTGTCCATCGCCACGTGCGAGTTCCTGCCCTGTTTCAATCCTCAAATAAAAGAAGACACCCGACAACAAGTCTTTTGCTAAGCGCAAAAACTGCCCGAGCGCTTTCGTGCAGTGATTACGCTAAATCAGTGTGGAATGAACTAATTCAGTCGATGTCTTTCGCCGAAGGTTTTAAGAGATTGCAATGCGACAAAGGGTGCTGAATGTCATTTCGGAAATAGTGCGCCGCACTCTATCCGCGGCGTTGCGCACCGTTGTCACCGGGGCAATATTCGCCATCTGCCTAATGGTGACACTGCACTACATGGGAGCTCCCGTCCCGAGTCCCTCTCAATTACTTCACGACCTTGCAGCGATAACTCGCCTATCAAAAATCTTGTCCTGAACTAAGGCCCCGCATGAACGACAATTTGACGAAATGCTACGAGCTCCTTGGAGTAAAACCTGGTGTCTCACCAACTGAATTGAAAGCTGCAGATCGCGACTTAGCTTTGCACAAAAAGTCTTTTGGGTACGGCTCTGCCGCACCCTTGCGCTAAGCCTGCGGCTTACCGTTATTCCAACCTTAATATCGGGCTATGCCTAAACTGTTCCATCTTTGAGTCATAGCCTCGATCAAAAGATCAACTATGCACTAACAGCTTTCGCATTCTCGGACCATCGCGCCATAAGCCTGCGACGATTCTCGAGCTTGGTCTCGACATTCTCAACGTTCATTACCAATCGTTCGAGGTGCATGAAATAGTCGGGTTCGCGAATCAACTCTCTAATCTCTGCGAGAAACGGCTGCATCTTTGCGTAGACCAGGACGTGTTCGGTATTTGCTTCGAGAAAGATCTTTTCGTCGATTCCGCCGTTGTTCACGAACGACGCCGCCGTCTCCCAATAAGACGCAACCATCCGATAGAACGCGCTCTGCTTCTGCCCACTAAGCATGAGTTGAACTATCTCTCTTCCGCTTTGCGGCTCAAACTCCGTTGCAAACCAGGCACGAGCTTCACGCATTAATGGTTCTGTACGTATCTTGTAAAGCTCGATCGTTGCGAGTACATCGTGCGGTTTAGTCTCCATCAATTTCTCCTTTGCATTAAGAGCGTGGCTTCGATTGGTTGATAACGAACTGGGTCAACGCTGCGGTGTTGCTCCGCACTCTCATCAAAGACGAACAGAGCTTTAAATTGTGTTCAGCCTCAGGCATCTGACCTCTTGCGTTGCGCACAGCCAGCGCAAACTCGCGCTGAGCCTCTTCAAAACGACCACGCCGCGCCAGCATTACTCCGAGGTTGTTGTGCCCGGCTGGCAGGTCGTCACCAGAGAACGCGATCGCCTTTCTGAATAACTCCACTGCAGCTTCAGGATCTTTCTCGCCGGTGATCACTCCCAAACGGAAGTATGCGAGAGAGTGTTTCCCCTCAGACGCTGCGATCGCCTTTTGATAAGCACGTTTTGCATCTGGAATTCTTTTAAGATCCTCGAGTGCAACACCGAGCGCGTACAACGCATTCGGATACCTTTCGTTCTGGAGCTTTATCGCGCGTTGATACATCGCAATCGCTTCTTCGGTTCGGTACAGCTCGAAATAACATACACCGATGTTGTAGATCGCGCGCGCGTAGAGTTCGCCAGCAGATCGATCAACCTTGGAATAGTATTCAATCGCAGTTTGATACTTTGCTTTCCGATACTCAGCGTTACCACGGTTGATCAGACGGCTGGCTGTGCTCTCTTCCACTTTCGTGGCTTGGCCCATCTGGCCCACTGGACCCAAATGGCTCATCTGGGCCACCGCCCAAATTGTCGAGAACAACAAGGTCGCTATTGAAAGAACTAATCTTGTAGGTCGTAACACGGTTTACCTCCACTGCATTAATCGAGATCAAGTGGAGGTTAGCGAACGCGTTGGCGATTGGTCTTTCCTGTTGTTGCGCAGCGTTGACTATTCTTGCGGGAATTCTCAGGTCTGAAAACGAAGCCGATACGAAAGCGGCGTTGTTCCTGTCAGCTTGCGGAAAAGCCGCGAAAAGTGGCTCTGATGACTAAAACCAGATCGAAAGCCGACATCCACCAGCGGCAATTCACTCGTTGAAAGCAACTCCTTCGCCCGCTCAATCCGTATACGCATCAGATGTTGATGCGGAGTGGTCCCTGTTGCTCGCTTAAACTCACGCACAAAATGGAACGTACTCATGCCGGCGACTTCTGAAATCTGCGCGAGATTCAACTCGCGACCGTGATTTGCATCCATGAACTCCAGAACGTTGCGTAGCTTCCGACCCGCAAGCCCACCGATAAATCGCGGCGCCTCGACATCTGAAGCTGAGTAGTGACGGACCAGGTGAAGCGCAAGAATGTTTGCCAGCGAATCCGCGTAGAGTCGGCCGTTTTCGTTTTCTGACTCGAGTTCGCCCAATAGCGCCAGGCCAATGCTATTTATTACCGGATCTGCTGGAGTGGACCTTTCTAACAGCTCAGTATTATCAGACTTTTTCGATTCGGCGGCAGCGCGAAGCACCAGCGATGGATCCAGAAGCATGGCCACGTGCTCTGATTCGCCATCAACCGTGAGCGCAAACTGATGTCTCGACGGAATCACACAGACACTTCCCCGATTCCGATCCAAGGGTTGAAAACCACTCGCTAAACGCAACTGGCCTTTGCACTCGCCCAGCGAGAGTGTGATCAAATGATCGTCGTTAGCATGTTCGCGAAGTTCACCGGGACGGAGCTGGTAATGGACCACAGAAAGACCATCCCATGAAGCTCTCCGCTTTAGGACCAGTGGGAGGGAGCGATTCTCTGGCTGAGGTTTCAAACTTCTGAGCCACTCCTGATCTTTTCTTAAAGTGAATGACGTTGCAGCCGCTCAAATACTGCTTCGCGTGCACGAGTAAACGATTGAGTGTCACCGAATAGCTGAAGGGCCCAATTCGCGCCTATCTCCAACGCATTAATCTCGAATGCCAACTGAACGGGATCAACCGACGTGTCGAACTCGCCTGCCTCCTGGGCTTCAACCACTGATCTGCGCAACACATCGAGCCACTCTTTCATAATCTCGGCGATGCGATCGCGAACGCGACCAGGTCGACTGTCGAACTCGGCTGATGCGGCAGCGAAGAAACATCCACCACGAAAGACATGACTCTCGGCATAGTCGAACCAGATTTCGCAAAGTTTCTTGAGACGAGGTAGGCCTTTAGTCGACTGGAACGCCGGAGCGATTACCTTTTCGATGAAGATCGCGCGCGCGGCATCGACCGTTGCGAGTTGTAGATCCTCTTTGGACCCAAAGTGAGCGAATAGGCCGCTCTTGCTCATTCCTTTTTCGGTGGCGAGTCGTCCAATGGTTAAGCCTTCAAGACCCTCAACGGAAGCGAGATGTACAGCAAGCTCAAGAATGGCTTGGCGACTGCGATCACCGGCAGCCTTGCGGGCCTTGGTAGCCGCTGTTTCACCGGACATTTTTGCCTGGGTACCATCCATCGCGCGGCAATATAGCACGAACGTTCGTTTTTGCAAATTTCCGTGAGGTGCGGCGGGAAGCGCTTTGCACAAAAAGTCCTTTTTGGAGTTCCGGCTCGGCCGCACCCTTGCGGTAAGCCTCCGCAAATGAAGACATAAATAGCACTGACCTTCAGCCACAAAGACCTCTGACTTCGGCCCCATCTACCTCACCGGCTTTTCGAAAAGCGCGTCATCGACCGCAACATTATGCTTAACCTCTTGCAGTGTGACCTTCAACGTCAACCCTGATGAACTCTGGGTGATAGAGAACGGACACTTCACACCATCAAGTTCCCGCCAGTCGTCAAAGTAGATCTCCAGGCCGGAAGCGTTGACTCGGACCGGCAAGTGAGTGCTTACATCAAGGTACAGTTGTTCTGCTGGCCCGGTCACTGACTGCAACTCAACCAGATATACCTCACGAAATCCGATATTGCTCTTTCCCAACAATGCAATCTTCGAGTAGTGCATTTTTAGCGATGCGGGATTCGAAACTCTCGCAATCCATTCGAGCCCGCCAAGCTCAGCCGCGCCAAGCCGCGGGTTTCGACTCGCAAACTGTGTCCATTTCGCGCGACCATTAAAACCAAGTTTGCTTTCACCAAAAGTCGGTGTTCGCGTCACCGTTAAAGTCTTTCCAGGAGCCTTGGCATAGATCTCAAATGATCCTCCTCGACTGATCCCGATCACATCGATACTTCCTTTTGCTGTGCGGCTGTTTATCACGGACAAAAGCTTCGATTCACCGACTGCGTCAGCAAAGCGGGCAAAAACTTCGTCAACGGAGGGAATCGATCCGGATCGGTCTATCGTGCGACCATCTCTAATTGATGGACCACCACCTGCGCCACCCAACATCGATCCAGAGACGGATGACTGAGGCAACGACAAACCCGGCAACGCCGATGCACTCACGTTCGAAGATCTTCGTGTCGTGCTGCTCACAGTCTTTCCTTCAAGAGAGTCGAGCAGATCCTGGGCATCGTCGCGCAAACCTGCATTTGAATTTTGCCGTGTTAGTGGGTCGAGCACTTGCCGGGCCAGCTCTTTTTCACCCCGCAGTCGGTAGATCTCCGCAAGCAGCAACCCGTATCCCAACCGCTCAGGTGCAAGTCTCTGTGCCCGCTTTACAAGACCCAACGACTCTTCAAGTTTCTGTTCGCTGGAAGCACTCGTCGCAACGTTGACCCATGCGAGCAGGTAGTAAGCGTCAGCAAATTCGGGCGCGACCTTGATGACCCTACTCAACTGGTCGCGCATGGTCTGAGCGGTTGACGCCGAAGACTCGCGGACGTTTCCGCCCTCAGTCAATCCATCGCGACTCAAGAGATATGCATAAAAATAATGAACAAGGTAGCTTTGCGGCGTCGAAGCTGCACGCTCAAGATGTTTCCGCGCTTCTGCCAGGCGATTCTGACGCATGCAGAGCAAACCCAGAGACGCATAACTCGGGATAAAACTGGAGTCTAATGCAATGGCCTGTTTGAAATACTTCTCGGCTGTTTCGTCTCGGTGAATGTGGGCCAGCAGATCTCCCAAATAAAAATTTGCTTCAGCCTCTGAAACGGACGTCCGTTGCATCGCAATGGAAGACTGTGGACCACCGTTCCCGACATCGAGTCGTTCCGAAGGAACGTCACCGTTGCGAAGATACTCAACGAAGCCTCGCTCGATGGCAGCCACATTCAAACCAAAGGCATTCTGAAGCGCCTTCTCCATCGATTCACCTTGCGACGCTAAACTGAGAAACCTTCGGAACTGCTGTCCTCGTTTTCCACCGTCTCCCATCATCAGGTAATGGACCAACGCCCACGACTGCGCATAAAAGACGCCACTCTTATCCTGTTCGTTATAGTGAGGCGAGCTGTGATCGATCGCGAAAAGCGTGTTGAGCGGAAGTACACCTTGTGCACGAAGCAGGCGTAGGTAGTGTAATTGCGGATTACCAAGTATCGCGTTTCCGTCATCGCCAACGATCGATCCGTAGAACTCTGCCACTCCTTCATTGAGCCACAGAGGAGTGCCGGGGAAGTTGTTCATCAAATGCAGATGTACATACTCGTGAAATGCAGTACTGAGCGGATTACGTCCGCGGCGTTCCAACGACATCGCGATGTAGTTCACATCGCGACCCGGTTGGAAATATCCCGCAACGTTGGCAGGTCGTCCCTGGTACAAAGGCTTGAAAGGAATGAATGCCGCGTCGTTCTTAAAAACGATGACGGTGGTTGGCACGGTTGGATCAACAACGGTGCGTGAGATGAGCCGCGCGAAGGAGCTGTGAAAGAACTCCAACCAGATCGCTGCCTGGCGAAGCTCCTCCTCCTCCGCGTTGCCAACCAGAAAGAGGTTGTTTGTGCGAATGCTCCGCCATCGTTCGGGCGGCGAGACTGCCCGCGCTTTAAGGGACGTAACTGGTGCGAGTAATGTGATGAGAAGCGATAGGACCAGTAAGAACTTCATATGAAATATATCGCAGGGGCGGACCTGGGTGGTCGCCCGCGTGAGCATGTCGTTTCGCGTACGAAGCTTCGTTTACGTTTGAATTGTTGGGATCTGTGAGTCTGCGAGGACAAGGGCAGGGTTACTAACGGAACATTCGGGGTCCATCAACCTGCCGTCCTTAGGATGCCACATTTCCGTTCTCGGCAGACTGACAATGATCGTCACTTGCGGGTTTTGAACTGGCTCCATCTTGAGGAATTTCTAGCCTCCTTGTCCCCACTCGGCTAGAATCCGCATCTCTTTATGCGAACCCAAGTGCGCTAATCATCAAGTGCTAACAACTCTCGCCATCGCCAACTATCGTTCGCTGCGCAACCTGATAATCCCCCTGCAGAAACTGAACCTCATCACCGGTCCAAACGGCAGTGGCAAATCCAGTGTCTATCGTGCGCTCCGCCTGCTTGCTGAGACGGCACAGGGTGGTGTGATCCCCTCGCTTGCGCGTGAAGGTGGACTGCAATCAACACTTTGGGCCGGTCCGGAAAAAGTTGGCCGCTCTGTGAAACGTGGCGACCACCCGGTTCAAGGAACCGTTCGCAAAGACGTGATCAATTTGAGACTTGGCTTTGCCGGAGAGGTGTTGGGATACGCAATCGATCTCGGACTACCTAAACCGAACAGACTCTCGGCGTTCGGTCTTGATCCGGAGATCAAACGCGAATGCATTTGGAGTGGACCCTTTCTCCGTCCAGCTTCATTACTGGTTGATAGGAAGGAAGCAGTTGTCCGTTCGAGAGGTGAGGATGGCGAGTGGAATGTGATCTCTTATCAACTGCCGACCTTCGACAGCATGCTTACGCAGTTCGCAGACCCGCGGAATGCACCAGAGATGTTGGCGTTGCGTGAACAGATTCGCTCATGGCGCTTCTATGATCACTTCCGCACTGATGTTGACGCGCCCGCCAGGCTGTCGCAAATCGGCACGCACACTCCGGTTCTCAGCAATGATGGATCAGACATCGCGGCAGCACTCCAGACCATCCGCGAGATCGGAGACGGAGCGGCTCTTGATGAAGCTGTTGATGACGCGTTTCCAGGATCGTCGATCTCGATAACGAGTCATGAAGGACGATTCGAGCTGGTGATGAATCAACATGGGTTGCTCAGGCCATTGCGAGCTGCCGAACTCTCAGATGGAACAATTCGATATCTGCTTTGGATTGCCGCTCTGTTGACTCCAAGACCTCCGGAGCTGCTGGTCTTGAATGAACCTGAAACAAGCCTGCATCCGGATCTCTTGCCTCCGCTTGGTCGCTTGATTGCGGGTGCTGCTGAGAAATCACAAGTCTTCATCGTGACTCACGCGGCGCGTTTGATCACAGCGCTCGAGGAGCGTGCGGACTGTAACGCCGTCAGGTTGGAGAAGGAGTTTGGAGAGACGAAGGTTTTGGGAATGGGAAGGTTTGATGCGCCAGCGTGGCATTGGCCCGGGAGATAAGACCGCGGTCAGTCGTTCGTGAGTGGTCGTTGTTCTTGGGTCTAGGGTTTTGGACCTTGGGGCTTTTGGGTTTGTTAGGTTTAACTAATGGCGGTTCGTGTGATTAATTGGACCTTGGCTCTGACTCTGCGCCCTCAGCGCCTTTGCGATCGCTCTGGTTAACTCCTGTCTCGAATGGGAGGACTTTTGACACTAGACCAGTTAGCGCAGAGATCCCAGAGACGCAGGGGGCGCATAGATAAATCAACTGACAAAAACTTATTCTGGGCAATAACCATGACTTTCAACGTAATCGACATCGTCCTGGTCATCCTCGTTCTGCTTAGCGTCTATAACGGATACCGACGCGGCTTCATCGGCGGAATGGTTGACCTGCTCGGGTGGGTCCTCGCCCTGGTTGCTGGCTTGCGCTATTACGAACCACTCGCACGCTTTATCGGTCCACGCGTCGAACTCTGGTCTGAGTCTGATGACCAGGCCGTCGCCTTTATCATCATCGTCACCGCTGTCGTCGTTGCTGTTCAACTTGGTGCTCACCTTGCTTTTGGTCGTTCAAAGGAGATTCATGAACGACCAACCAATCGCATTCTCGGAATCTTACCGGGGCTAGCGAACGGATTGATCACCGCTGCAATCGTCTCTGCGTTACTACTCGCGGTTCCACTCACCGAAGGCATTCGCGAGCGTGCACGTGAAAGCGTGGTTGTGAATCGTCTGTCTGTTTACGCTGAACGACTTGAAGCGCGATTGCATCCGATTCTGGCTGAACCGATTTCCAGACGGCTAAACCTCCTCACGATCCAACCAGAATCTAACGAACGCGTGACGTTGCCTTTCACAGTTACCACGTCCCGTCCGCAACCCGACCTCGAAGCAAAGATGTTGGAGTTAGTTAACCGTGAGAGAGTAGCCGCTGGATTACAACCACTAGCACCCGATCCGGAACTGACTGAAGTCGCGCGTAAACACTCCGCTGATATGTTCGCGCGGAGTTACTTTGCGCATGAAACTCCCGAGAGTCGTGATCCATTTGATCGCATGCGCGAAGCGAAAGTGAGTTTTCTGACTGCTGGCGAGAACCTGGCGCTCGCTCCCACGGTTCAGGTGGCCCACGCGGGTTTGATGAACTCGCCCGGACATCGCGCCAACATCCTGCGTCCGCAGTTTGGCCGTGTGGGCATCGGCATCATGGATGGAGGGATTAGAGGTTTGATGGTGACGCAAAATTTCCGTAACTGACAGGAACCTGGCCGCAGATTTACGCGGACGACGCGGATAAATCTAGCTTTTAGTGACATGCAGGATTTTATCCGCGTCATCCGCTTTGTTGGCGGCCAAGTTTCTGGGTTTCTTCTCTTACCTCACGAACTCCACTTCAACACTTCATCAATCGTCGTCACCGCAATCGGGTGATAAGACGAACGCGCCTTTCGATAAATCGTCATCGCGCGTTCCTTGCCTTCCGAAGTCTTTGCCAACTCCTCATAAAGCGGCTTGATGAACTTGCGCCGTCCAATGGTCATCAGGAACTCTTCTAAACGCGGATAGGCCGGTTCGTACTTGTTACGAATCGACATCAACAACCATTGAAAAGCGATTTCCGAATTTCCGGAACGAGTGAGCTTGAATACCTGGTCCAACTCATCCATCTTGCTACGCTCGAGTGGTTCGGGTAGGGACTTCAAGAAATGCAGCCACTCCTGCGTTGACCACTTCGCAGTCGGAACTCGAGCTGCAGTAATTTCACCTCTCATCCAACGTTGCGCAATCTGTTCTACCTGACTGAATGCCGGCGAGGTAAATGTCGGTGCACGAGCAGGAATACCAGGTTTGTTTACCCACTCATCAACCGGGACTTTGGCCGCAAGAGTCGGGTTCTTGTCCAAAAGATTTGCCTTCAAGTAATCGAGAAACTGTTCAGTGGTAATACTCTGGAAAGCAAAATGGTCGAAATACTCTCGCAGAAATCGATCAAACTCGGCGCGGCCGAACGTCGCCTCCAAATGACGAAGAAAGAGGGCGCCTTTTTCATAAGGAACGTTCGTACTTCCTTCGTCAGGATCGCGACCTTTCAAATCTATGTGGAGAATTTCATCGCGATCCTCGAGCGTCGCTAACTCCGACTCGAGGGTCTGTCTTGCCAGAGCAATCTCCATGTTCGCCCGATCTTTGCCGTACACCGCTTCCTGGATTCTACCCTCCAAATAGACAGTGAATCCCTCATTCAGCCAGAAGTCGCGCCACGTCGCGTTCGAAACAAGATTTCCTGACCACGAATGGGCCAACTCATGCGCGACCAAAGAAACGAGACTCTTGTCCCCGGCGAGAATCGTCGGAGTTGCAAACGTCAACCGTGGGTTCTCCATGCCACCGTAAGGAAAACTCGGTGGTAGCACGAGAAGATCGTAACGGCCCCAGCGATATGGTCCATACAGCTTCTCAGTCGCCTCGACCATCTTCTCAGTGTCGCTAAACTCCTTCGCCGCCTTTTCAATCACCGGCGGTTCGGCATACACACCCGTTCGTTTCCCCAAAGATCTGAAAGTCAGATCGCCAACAGCCAACGCAATCAAGTACGAAGGAATCGGTTGACGCATCTTGAATTGATAGTCGCCATCGCGCGGAGTGGCCGAATCATTCTCGGCACTCATCACCGCGAGTAGATGGCGAGGCGTGCGCACGCGGGCCGTGTAAGTGACACGAACCTGCGGGGTGTCTTGTAGTGGAATCCAACTGCGCGCATGAATGGCCTGCGATTGCGTGAACACAAAAGGATCCTTCTTTCCGGCCGTCTGAGCCGGAGCGAGCCACTGCAATCCCGACGCTCCGGGGTCCGTTGCGTAGTGGATACGAACGCGTGTTGCTGTTTCTGGCAATGGGATAGTCAGCGATGCACCAAGGACCTTGTCTGGTTCACCAATCTTAAAAGTCGCTGGCGAGTAGGTGGTGCCGTCGGACGAGGTTTCGGTCCGTTCAATCTTTAAATTGCGAGTATCAAGAACTATCGGTGCCTGTTTGTTGGACGACACGCGCTCAACCGTTAGCACGGCAGTGCCTTTGAGTATCTTTTGATCGAAGTCAACGTTCCAATCCAGATCGACGTGACGAACGCGAACGTCGGCAGGGTTAGCGTAAGAGTGATAGTCCTGCGGAGTGGATTCTGGCACCGTCGTAATTTTTTCGGCGTTCGGTAGCGGAATCAAGAAGGTAACAGCGAGTAGACTAACCAAGAAAATAAACCTGTTCATTACAATTGACCCCATTTGTTTTCAGTGCTTGTAGTAAAGGAGAGTTAAGTTGATGAAAAGTTATCGAACAGGGATGTCTGAAGCAAGCGGTAAGGCTGCCAAGAGCCGAGACGACAAACTTTATTGCCAAACGATACTGTTTCGGCGGCTGGGCCGCATTCCTTGCGGTTCGGCGGCTTTGGCCGCATCCCTTGCGGTTCGGCGGCTTGGCCGCATCCCTTGCGGTAAGGCTCTGCCTTACCGTCAGGCGTTCCGGTGAAGGAGGCTTCGCCTCGGCCCGACGTGATCAGGCGCAGCCCAATTGCATATCTTGCAGCTCACGGTAAGGCATAG
>DATBMP010000011.1:0-4734 GCA_036554845.1 Pyrinomonadaceae bacterium | reverse complement strand
GTAAGCGCGACGGCGGGGGTGAACCACCCTTCCCGACCTGAAATCTTTGCCGAGAGCAACAGCGGGGGTGAACCACCCTTCCCGACCTGAAATCTTGGGTCACAGCCACTAACAACTGACAACTGATGGAATTCTAAAATTCCAAATTCCAGTTCCAAATCCCAAATCCCAAATTCCAAATTCCAATTTCCGTAATCAAATCTCTCGCGCCAACTTATAAACCAACCTCACAGGTAATCCCATGATGTTGAAGTAGTCGCCCTGAATCTCCTCAATAAATAGTGCCGCTGCTCCCTGCACCGCGTAGGCGCCCGCTTTGTCTTTCGGTTCGTCGCTTGCTGCGTAACGTGCAATCTCGTCTTCACTCAACTTGCTAAAACGTACCCGCGTCACTTCATGTCCTTTTGCGAAGACAGCGTTTTCTGCACGCAGCAGTGCGACACCGGTGCAGACTTCATGCCATTGTCCGCTTAACAACCGCAACATCTCTCGCGCCTCTTCTTCATCACGCGGCTGGCCCAGTATCGTCCCCTCAACAACAACGGTGGTGTCAGCACCCAGCACGAGACCTTTGTTAATGCGCTCGGCAACTGCCTCAGCCTTCTCCTGCGCAAGCCTTGTTACGTAAGTTATCGCATCCTCGTCGGCCTTGAGCGTTTCATCTATGCCCGCTGTAACTGCTTCAAAGGGCCATCCAACAGCGCGAAGTATTTCGGCGCGTCGCGGACTCTTCGAAGCCAAAACCAAAGTTTCTAACTGCAAAAAGTTTGTAGAAGGAATCGTTTCTGTCGCCGCTTGAGAGGCGTTCTTGCCCATAAGACCTCCTGCTTGGCGCGTTCGGGTTGTCTCCGCTACACTGATTTCACGCGCTACGAATCTGCTTGAGCGATGAACGGGGTTCAGTTTGCAGTTTCGTGCTCGAAATCGCAATCAGCGATCGGTTTTTTGACGAGCTTCACGATGGAACAGTTCATTAAAGCAATGCCCGCGATATTGCAGGCCACGAGTGGTGCTGACGAGGTGGCACAAGTGGCCTGCATCGCCGCCTGGAATCATGTAGTGGGAGAGGGAATGCGCGCGCAGACGGCGGCAATCGGAATCGAGAACCGTGAATTGATTGTGGCAGTGAAGGATCACATTTGGCAGAAGCAGTTGCAGACGATGTTGGGCCAACTGCGATTTCGTATCAATGCAGTTCTCGGTCAACCGTTGATTTCGGGAATCAAACTGCGGATTCAGCCTGAGGCGATTTCACAGGTGCGCGAAAATCAGCGACCGCGGCGGAAAGGTGAGAATTTGCCGGAGGATGTTCGGAAGGCCGCTGAAAGAATTCAGGACGTGGATCTGCGGCAGGCCTTTTTGGGAGCAGCGGAGAGTTGTTTAGAGCGGAAGTAGGAAGTGGGAATTTGGGAATTGGGATTTCGGATTTCGGGATTTCGGATTTCGGATTTCGGATTTGGGAATTGGGAATTGGGAATTGGATTTTGGGTTGGAATTTGGGATTTCAACTGTTGTCAGTTGTCAGTGGCTGTGACCCAAGATTGCAGGTTGGGAAGGGTGGGTCACCCCCGCCGTCGCACTTACTTGATGCTACGAGATTTGCAATCGGCTCAATAACCAGTCGAATACACTAACTGTAACAGCGGGGTGAACCACCCTTCCAATCTGAAATCTTTGATGAGAGTAACAGCGGGGGTGAACCACCCTTCCTAACCTGAAATGTTGGGTCACAACCACTACAACTGACAACAGATGGAATCCTAAACTCCAAATTCCAATTTCTAAATTCCAAATTCCAATTTCTAAATTCCAAATTCCAAATTCTCCAAATCCCAAATTCCAAATATTCCAAATTCCAAATTCGAATTTCAACACCATGCCTATAACTGAAAAAGACATCGAAAAGATCGCCGGGCTGGCGCACATCGAGATCACACCCGACGAGTTAGAGGTCTTCGTACCTCAGATCTCCGAGATCGTTAAGTACGTTGAACAATTGAATGCGGTTGATACCAAAGGGATCGAGCCGGCTCTCGGAGGCCTAACTCCAGAAGGCGCGAGGACAGATACGGCCAGCAACGATGAGGTTAAGCCTTCGCTCGGCCAACGCGTCGCACTCGAAGAAGCTCCTGACCCTGCTGAAGGGCATTTTCGCGTCCCGAAAGTGCTGTAGATGTCGAGACGGTATCAACCAAGGAACCCTGCGTGTCTGAAACCAACAGCGAGATACTGAAGATCAAGAATCGCATCTCTGCGGCCGTGACCAATGCGCATGCCGTCGTCGAGAAATCAGTGAAGGCCGCTGAAGATCTGAACGAGACCCTCAATGCATTCCTCGAAATTGATCGTTCCGGTGCCCTGAAGAGCGCTGACTCCCTCACCGGCAATGAAGCTCCACTCGCCGGCGTGCCCATCGCAGTAAAAGACAACATCTGTGTTCAGGGGCTGCGAACTTCCTGCGGGTCAAGAATTCTTGGTGACTATCATCCGCCGTACAACGCCACCGTCATCGATCGACTTAAGAAAGCTGGCGGTATCGTGATTGGCAAAACGAACTGCGACGAATTCGCGATGGGTTCGTCGAACGAGAATTCCGCATTTGGTCCAGTGAAAAACCCCTGGGACATCCGCCGCGTTCCTGGTGGTTCGTCCGGCGGTTCAGCCGCGAGTGTTGCCGCGGGCATCGTTCCTGTCGCACTCGGTTCTGACACGGGCGGTTCAGTCCGTCAACCAGCTTCGCTGTGCGGAATCGTTGGACTCAAACCGACATATGGACGCAACTCGCGTTATGGCCTGGTTGCATTCGCTTCTTCGTTGGACCAGGTCGGAGTATTCGGTCGAAAAGTGAGTGACGTTGCGACCGTGTTGGAGGTGATCGCCGGCCGCGATCCTTATGATGCGACCACAGCTGATGTCGAGGTTCCCGACTACACGAGAGAGTTATTGAAACCGATCAAGGGGATGCGCATCGGTTTTCCGCGCGCGCTGTTTGGTGAAGGTTTGGACGATGAAGTTCGTGATGCGGTGCAAAAAGTGGTGGAAGTTTATCGCGAGCTTGGGGCAGCGATCGTCGATGTAGAACTGCCACACGCGAAGAACGCGATCGCGGTCTATTACATCATCGCCACTGCTGAGGCTTCTTCAAACCTCGCGCGTTTCGACGGGGTACGTTACGGATTCCGCGCTGAAGACACGCCGGAACTGAGACAGATGTACAAGAAGACGCGCGACGAAGGCTTTGGTCCAGAAGTGAAGCGAAGAATCATGTTGGGCACTTACGTACTCTCGGCAGGCTATTACGACGCCTACTATCGCAAAGCACAGCAGGTCCGAACTTTAATAAAGAACGACTTCAGTAACGCATTCAAGACGTGTGATGCGATCATCACACCGACATCTCCTTCAACAGCGTTCATGATTGGAGAGAAGGTGGATGATCCTTTGGCGATGTACTTGAATGACATCTACACGGTGACTGCGAATTTGGCAGGTGTGCCAGGGATCAATGTGCCGTGTGGCCTCTCGTCAGAAAAACTGCCCATCGGGTTCCAACTAATTGGTCCATACTGGTCAGAATCCAACCTCTTCCGTCTGTCGCATGCGTACGAACAGGCGCGTCCATTTAATTACCGGCCGCCGGTTTTTGCAGAATAGTTTTTGTGTGGAGCCAAAGTGCGGGTTTAGTAAGTGGTGCTCCTCAATCATTGGCAATTGGCTCGTTCACCTCACCTTTGCCGCAGGGATGGTCGGATCGGCTTTGCCGCCGGATGTGAGGCGTGGCTCCGCCTCGCCGTATTCGAGCGTGTTACCTCTGGGCTCTGCCCCCCGGTTCGGGCTCTGCCCCTACAAAACTTTATTAAGATCTAATCTTCCTGTTCGACCAACATATGGGGCAGAGCCCGCACCGGGGGCGAAGCCCAACTCTTATCTCCTTGCATACGGCGAGGCGGAGCCAGGCCTTACATCCAGCGGCAAAGCCGAAGTGAACGAGCCACGCCTCCCATCCGGCGGCAAAGCCGAGTTGAACGAACGTCCGAGTGGAGAAATGTACTTTCGACTGTACGATGGGCAACTTCGAGATGGAAACTGACTGGACGAAAACCGACAGAGTGTTTAGCGGTTGCCCGGATCCTCGGTCAAAGGTGCAGGAGGGAGTTTCTTCTTTCGATCGGCCTTATCCGGAATCCAGTCGCCGGTAAAGATCTCGACGACATTCTTGGCTGTACCAACTACCGGGGTGATATCGAGTCCAACATGAATCGCGCCCGGCAACAGACCTTTTCTCTTAATCTCATATCCAGCTAAACCGATCGCGAAAAACGTCCCCAGAATGGGAATCGGCTTCACCACACGTTTGGCAATAACCCAACCGCTGGCGCGCATGATTCTGCGTTTGACTGTTGTTGGCGGCATCTGTTCGGACATCTTACCTGACTCTCAGTGGATCGTGTTCGCACTTCTGCCTGAGTAAATCTCAAGCACCATTTTTGATGAGATATTCCAGCAAATAGTTGTGTGTTAGCATTCAGACGATCCGGAACGACAATAACTGAGTGGTCCAATTCTAGATGTCCCTGAGACTCCGTACTTTCCTTCTATTTCTTTGCTGTATCTTCAGTCTCTTCGCTTCCTGTAACAAACCCGCTGGAACCAGCACTCGCAGGCTCCTCATCTATACGCCCCACGGTCAGGATCTGTTGCGGGATTTTGTAGCCCGTTACAAGCAGCAGCACG
>DATBMP010000001.1:0-5150 GCA_036554845.1 Pyrinomonadaceae bacterium | reverse complement strand
GTGACCACTGACGACTGACGACCGACCTCTGACTTCTAACCACCGACCACTATCCGTTTGACACACGCTCAACCACCGTGAGAGATTTCGCGCGTGACTCACCGAACCCGATCATCCACCAAAATTGTTACGCTGCTTCTCTTCTCTATAACCACATTCCTGGCGGGGTGTGGTGGATCGCTGTACAACGTCAAACCAGTCGTAGAACTTCCGCCGATGACCGGTGACGTGAAGAGCACTACGGCAAATGGTCTAACCCTTCGGGCCGCACCGTTACTTACAGACGAAGAGAGTCAGGAGTTGTTCGAAGCCAATCTACCGCTGAGTGGTGTGTTGCCGGTGCGTGTCGCCCTTGATAATCAAAGTGGGGACACGATCGAATTGAAGAAGGCGCGTTTCAAGCTCCGTGATGCCGAAGGACGTGAGTGGAAACATCTCAGCGCCAAACAAGCTGTGTCGCGGATACTAAAGGCGAATGGAGTAACCTTATACAACCCAAACTCTCGCAAGAAGTTTGAAGCAGAATTCTCAGCCTACGCCCTTGACTCCAAAACTCCCTTAAGTTCGACGACGCGTCATGGCTTTCTCTTCTTCGCCGCTCCAAGTAAGGAAGTTGAAAGTCCTCTTGGTCTGAGGTTACAGATCGAAAGGCTGGCCCAACCTATCGAGCTGCCATTAAACTGACCATCTTCGACTGACAACTGACTACTAACCCCCCACAATTCCAAATTCCAAACCCAAAATCTCCAGACAGCAAAAAACGGACGGCAAAAGCCGCCCGTTCCTGCTTGCGCCGTAGCGCCCCCTTGTTCCCCCTTGATGAGTTCAACGTCTACCCAGCCATTTTATCTTGGCCCAGTGGTCCTGACCGTAACCTCGGTGCCAACCGGCAGATCGAGATCTTCACGACCCTGAATGTAGACTGAACCTGCACCGGTACCAGCGCCGATTATTGCGCCGATTGCGGCACCCTTTCCTCCACCTGCGATGGCTCCAATGATGGCGCCCACAGCAGTACCAATTGCTGTTCGCGTCACTGTGCGATTTGTTTGATCGCTATCTCGCACCGAGCCTTCGTTGTCAACCCGTACCGTTTCGTTTCCCGGTGTACGCACGGTCTCGACGATACCCGCGTATCGATAGCTGCGGCCGTCCGGCATGCGAATACTGTCAAAGTTAAACGTCATTTCTGAGCGACCAGTAATGCGTCCACTCCGGTTGACGTTCGAGACATGTCCTTCAATCACCGCACCGGCGTACTGCCCCGGCGAGCGGACTCGCATGGTGAAGCGATCATTCTCTTGACTCGACTCAGTTGAAAGCGCCGAGTTCAGCTCGGCGACTAATTGCGTTCCATCGGGCACGATAAAGTCACCAGCAACAGCGCCTGTGTCTGGAAGACTGTCGGTATCACGATAGAGATCCAGCTGTGCCACGTCAGAGGTGCGATCGTAGTAGCTCTGCACCGACACCGGCTGACTTAGCTGATCCGAATAAAGCTGGCGGGTAACGATCAGTCGATTGTTGCTTACTGGGTCGAAAGTTACCGTAAAGTCCTGGTCCCTTTCTCCGGTTCTAACAATTCGAAGTTGATCACCGGTCAAGGTCGCGCGTACACGAACCGTGCGTCCCCTTTGAGTTGTTTCAACATGCTCGCGACCATCAGCCACAAAATTGATCTGTGGCGCACGCGACGACGCGATCGTCACATTGTTTCCCTGTTGCTGAATCGCCAACTGATCTGGTGCGTCAAATCTTCGCATTAACGAATCCAGAACACGTTGACGCTGTGCAGCTGGCAACGAGCGTGTTGCGGCTTCGGCTGCCGTTCGGGCGTTGCCACTCTGCGATACGTTCAAACGGTAAGTTCCAGTCAACCCACCAGTGCCGTAGATTGGACCAGTACCTGGCGTGCTATCCCAGTTCCAGGCAACGTTGTATGCCGATGCCAGCTGATTGAGATCGGTTCGGAGCGAACTCCAATCAGTCTCTGAGCGCGTGCTCAACTGATGGCTGTTCACAAACTGATCGATGTAGCTCGCGTGATCGAGTACCGATTGCACATCGCCAGAGGAAGCTGAACGATTCTCCACGCGATTTCTCAACGAGCTTGTGGCAGTTGCAAATGCGGTGATATGACGTCGCACTTCTTGCCTGTCTCGAGAGTTGATTGGCGCTCGATTCACCTCAGTTGAGAGGTTGCGACCAACGCGGCTGGCTTGCGTATCGATACGACGGGCCAGCTGGCGCAGCTGAGCATTAGTCAAATTAATCTGGGTTCCCGTTCCACCGCCAACTGTTCCTGTATTCCAGAACCAGTCAGTGATGTAGTAATTCCGGGCCAGTAGGTCCAGATCCGCCTGCAACAGGCGCCAATCCTGTTCGGCTCTGTTACCCAATCGATTGTTCACAACGAACCGATTGATTTGAGCGCCTCGCTCGAGCACAACACGCACATCTGAAGATGTGGACTGCCTGTTATTAAAGCGGCCTTGTAATCTATCGGTGGCACTCTCAAAGTCGGCGATGAGTCGATTGATCTCATCCTCGGCTGCGGTGCCGTCTAGACGGCTGCGGTCCAACGCGGCGTCAATGGATTGCTTCAGCGTGTCTGAGCGTGTCTCAATGCGCTGAATCAGGTTACGAATGTTTGCGTCACTATCCCGGTAGGTGCGTTGTGCCGCGGCCGAACTGGCAGCGCCAAGGCTCACCAGCGACAGCAGCAACGCCGCACCTAACGTTCGATAAAAGTTCCTCATCTCTCATGCCTCCTAAGAATTCATCTGTATAAGTT
Organism: Pyrinomonadaceae bacterium; assembly: GCA_036554845.1. Classification (GTDB taxonomy): domain Bacteria; phylum Acidobacteriota; class Blastocatellia; order Pyrinomonadales; family Pyrinomonadaceae; genus PSRF01. The sequence continues at coordinate 2,356 of DATBMP010000001.1, read as the reverse complement.
AGTGCTCAGAATCCGTCGTCAGAGCATCGGGTTCAACAGGGGAACCTTGGATTAGGAGAGCGGAAAACGTCCGGTCCTTAGACCTGTCGTGGCCTGGTCTGATTTCAAACGATGTAGCACCATCAATCAAGGTTGCAATGTTCACCAATGTTCAGGCTCGAGGTGTAACAATATTGTTACAGATCTCCAGCCCCGAGACAGATCATTGCAATCGCCATGCAGGAGGATTTCGTCCAGGAAAGAGGCCATTATCAAGGATTTTAAGCGTGATTCAGGGATACAAATACGCACAAGGAGTGGAATATCCCCGATATGCTACGTGTGGATCGTACTAACGTCTGGATATGAGTCAGCCCGTGGAGCCAAACCCGCCATCACCTCGATCAGTGTTGGCTAACGCGCTTACCCAAGCGGCTTCTGGCGTGATGATCCTTTCGATAATGAGCTGGCAAATTTTGCTGCCGGCGGCGATCTGAACCCGCTCTGCACCGGTGTTATAGAGTAGGCAACCGATCTCGCCTCGATAATCTGCATCGATCACACCCGCTAACACATCGAGGCCAAAATTTTTTGCAAGTCCGGAACGCGGTGCGACGCGGCCGTAGTAACCTTCGGGAATCGCAACCGCGAGACCAGTGCGTGCGACAACACGACTGTGCGGTTCGATCGCGAGATCCTCAATAGCAAATAGATCCAACCCTGCCGCAGCCGCGCTACCCCTGACCGGCAATACAGCTCGCGGATCCAATTTCCGAAACAGTAGCTGGTTCATTTGAGCACTCATCTATTTTAGGATTGAGAATTACATTTTGGGCAAAGTTACACCACGCTGTCCTTGATACTTGCCGCCGCGATCTTTGTAGGACGTATCGCACACTTCATCCGATTCGAAGAAGACTACCTGGGCGACTCCTTCGTTCGCGTAAATTTTTGCCGGCAAGGGAGTGGTGTTCGAGAACTCGAGCGTGACGTAGCCTTCCCATTCCGGTTCAAACGGTGTGACGTTCACAAGGATACCGCATCGCGCATACGTGCTTTTGCCGAGGCAGATTGTTAATACGTTGCGTGGAATGCGGAAGTACTCGACCGTTCGTGCGAGAGCGAAACTATTTGGAGGGATGATCACCGAGTCGCCTTTAACATCGATGAAGTTCTTCTCATCGAACTCTTTCGGATCGACGATGGTGCTGTTGATATTGGTGAACAACTTAAACTCATCCGCGCACCGAATGTCGTATCCATAACTGGAGGTACCATAGGAAACAATGCGTCTGCCGTCCACTTGTTTCACTTGACCGGGCTCGAACGGATCGATCATGCCGGCTTCAGTCGCCATTCTGCGGATCCATCTATCTGATTTGATACTCATGGTTGTAATTAGTGCGAAGGATGTTTGGAAAGAGCGAGAAAGGATACTGAAGAGATTGAGGATTGTCGATTGTCGATTTTCGATTGATGGTGCCGGTTGAAATGCCACAATCACCAGTCGTCTTCAATCAGCAACCGGCGATTGGAAAGCCAATCGTCAATCGTCGATCGACGATCGTAAATCACTTCTGCTTCAACACCACCTTCCCGTCGCCAACGATGAAATGAAAGTACGCTCCGCCGGCTCCCGCACGTGCCTTAATCAGACGCGGAGTTATCCCTGGCTTCTCGCGAGATTCGATCGTGCCGAAATTGTTCTCGATGTTTCCCGTTCGCAAAATCTCGGCATCGATATCACCGTTGAATCCCGCGGGAAGGTTTACCGTCAGATCTCCCGTGGCAAGTCGGATCTCGACACCACTACCGCGCCAACTTCGAACCGGAATCGTCAAATCAACTTTTCCAACCGCGATCGTCGCTGTCACCACTCCACCGGTCAACGTAAGTTTTGCCTCACTCTCCGCCGCGGAGAGGCGAATGGATCCTGATACTTCACTAATCGTTATCGGTCCTCGTCCGGCATCGATCTCCAGATCAGTGGCTACGGGAACTCGAATTCGATAGTTGATCTTCCAGGGCAAGCCGAGAAGTTTCTTGGGAAAGTTCTTCGCAGCCTTGCGCATAAAGTTCTTGTCGTGCGTTCCAGTAGTTAATAGCCTCACATGATTGATGTCTTGATCGAAAGTGAAACTATTGAGGGTCGCTAAACGTTGCAGGTCTTCATCCGACTCCGCCTGCAATTCGATCTCGGCGGTAACAGCCATCTCGCTGCGTTCCCACCCTTGAATCGCAATCGAGCCTTCTGGTGCGCCGACGATTGTCACTGTTCCCCCGTAGCCGAGGCGTTGGCTTTCTTGGCGCGTGAGTTTCTGAATAAGGAGCGGTTTTGTAACAGGAGTGTCCTTCTTTTTGTTGTCCTGTGCAGGAA